>JAJYUU010000214.1 GCA_021792405.1 Actinomycetes bacterium | reverse complement strand
GGTGTCAAAATGTTATCTCGGTTAGGTCGGCTCAGGATGTCGAACGAGGTCACCGCATCGGCGGGATTCGGTGAGGCGAGCCGCACCCGGGCAACCTGCTCAGCACGAAGGCCGGACTGCTGTTTCGTCGATCTCG
Organism: Actinomycetes bacterium; assembly: GCA_021792405.1. Taxonomy (GTDB): domain Bacteria; phylum Actinomycetota; class Actinomycetes; order Streptosporangiales; family Streptosporangiaceae; genus JAJYUU01. The sequence continues at coordinate 6,620 of JAJYUU010000214.1, read as the reverse complement.
AGACATGTTGCCGCGGCCCGTCGAGTTCGACCTCGCCCATGTCCCCGAAGAGGTCAGCGGGCGTTAACCGGACGCTGATGAAAAGCTGCTCAGTGAGTGCCGGGTCCTTGTCCTTGCCATGGTCGCCGCGTGGCGCTGGGATCCGGGCGACCAATTCCCGGACCGGCAGCGAGCAGCTCGCAAGCTCCTCGGCGCTGTGCGCGGGGGCCGTGGTGGCCGACGCTTGACGTCGTGATGCGCCGACTGGATGGTCCGTGTCCGTAGCGTACGTCGCAGCCCCACATGCCGCGCGCTGCCCGAACCCCGCCCAGATGCCACCACACACCGACAGCACCGCCTGGCGTGGCGACAGCCCCGAAACTGTCAGGATCGCCTGACCTTGATCATGAAACCGGAAGCGCGCGTCGGCCCACCTGCGCGCAGGACTGCGGGTGACCGCCTCGACGCTAACCGCCGAGCCGGGCACCGTGGTCCTCCTCGGCATCGGCGCCGGGCCGTTGCGGATGCGCGCGCCCTGCCGCGTCGTCTACACCGTCACCGAGCCGCGGCGAAAGGGCTTTGCCTGCGGCACACTGCCAGGACATCCAGAGTCCGGCGAGGAAGCCTTCACCATCAGCCAGCGCGATGACGGCGTGGTTGTCTTCTCGATCACCGCGTTCTCGCGACCGGCAACCATCGCGGCCCGCGCCGCCGGGCCCCTCGGGCTCCTGATCCAGCGTCACTTCACCCAGGCCTATCTACGGGCCCTTGTGCACGACCGCGATAGCTCGTGATCACGTAGCCCGGCGCAATTTGGGCCTAAACCAGGTCAGGACATCCGCTTCTGCCGCGAGTCGGCGAAGCGGGCTGTGCGCCATTTCGGGGGCCTGCGATGCGTGGTTAGTAGGTGTCGGAGAGCAAGAAGTCGGGGAGCGGCAGGTGGTGGATGCCGCCAGTCCTGTCACCGGCGAGCGGGTCCAGGGTAAGGATGTATTTGGGGTGGTTGTCGGCGATGGCTTCCAGGGGTGCGTATTCGCGGCGACGTGTCTCGGCCGCGGCGATCGTCGTGGCGACCTGGACGTAGATGGTGTCTTCCTGGCGCCGGGCGACGAAGTCGACCTCGGCGGGCCCGATCTTCCCGACGGTGACGTCGTAGCCGCGGCGGCGCAGCTCGAGCCAGACGATGTTCTCCAGTACTCCGGGTAGCCGCTGGTCGGAGTAGCCGAAGAGCGCGTGGACGATGCCGTGGTCGCCGAGATAGTGCTTCTCGCCGGTCGCGAGCAGCGCGCGACCGCGGATGTCGTAACGGGGCACCCTGCTGATGAGGAATGCCTCGGTCAGCGCTGACAAGTAGTTCAGCACGGTTTCGTGTCGGATGGTGCGGCGCTGGGACTTCATGAACTCGGCCACGCGTCGGGCGGAGAACGGGTTGCCGACGTTGTCGATCGCGAATGCCGCGACCCGCTCGAACATGTCGGCATCGCGGATGGCGTGGCGGGTGAGGACGTCGCGGACGAGGGTCGAGCGGTAGATGTCGGTGACCATCGACCGCGCGTCGGCCTCGTCGAGCGAGACGACGTGGACCCCCGGGAATCCGCCGTAGCGCAGGAACCGCATGAACTCCTCGCCGGTGCGGCCGACGTCCCTGTTGGAGTAGGCCGTGCCGAATTGCAGGTACTCGCGGAAGGAGAGCGGCCACACTTCGATGGAGACGTACCGCCCGGCGATGTAGGTGGCCAGTTCACCTGACAGCAACCGGGAGTTGGACCCAGTGATGTAAAGGTCGGCGCGGCTCTCGCTCATCAGCGAGTTGACCAGGCGCTCCCATTCGCAGACCTCCTGGACCTCGTCGAGCAGGACGTAGACACGCCCCTGGGACGGGAGCGTGGCAGTCAGATAGCCATGCAGCGCCTGCGCCGAGGCGATCGAGGCCCACTCCAGTGAATCAAAGTTGAGGTGCACGATCCGTTCCTGAGGGATCCCCCGGTCGCGCAAGCGCTGGGCCACGAGTTCGAGCAGGCGGGACTTGCCCGAGCGCCGCAAGCCGGTGAGGACCTTGACAACCGGGGCGTCGATAAAGGGCTCGATCCGTTCCAGGTACAGCGGACGGTCAATCAGGCTCACGCGTAACTCCAGGGCCTCTGCCACAGGCGGCGCTTGGCGATTACAAGCGTCACTTTAGCCGAAGCAGGCACCTCTGGCGATTACAACCGGCCACGTTCCGGGCTGCGAACAGGAAACCCCTGCGTCCGCCGGCCGGGTATCTCCAACTCGTACAGCTAGGGACGCAGCTCCCGCCAAAGCTGGCGGATGCCGCCCCGGCCCACAAGGGGTGCACAGGCCGAGCCGCGACACGCCAGCAGAGACGGGCCTTCCTCGTGGCCGACGGGCGTGCGGCGTTACGGATCTTCTCCTGAAGACAACAGTAGTTGCGCACAGCGGCAACGGCACGCGCGCTCGTCATCGAGCATCCGGCGGCGCGCGTGCGCGCGCTGAAGCCAGACTGAGCGGCGTCACGACAATCCGGGCCGCCAGGCGGGCGCGGCAGTGCGCAAGGAACTCACAGAAAAGAGGAGTGCCATGACTTCACAGGGAACTGCTTACAGCTGCTGCGGCTGCCGTGACAAAGACGATGGCCACCGAAGGGCGCAGGGTGCCCGCTGCGCGGGCAGGAACGTCACGGAAGCTGGTACCTATCGCTGAAGCTGCCGCCAGCGCCGGACGGGAGCCGCCGCCGTATCCGCCGCGGCGGCTTCCCCGGCCGGCAGCGCGCGGGAACGGCGCTGGCGCGGCTGCGCATGGCGTCCTCCTACGATCCCGACGGCATGCCGCTAATGGTCGGCCAGCGGCTGGAGCACTGGCTGGTGAGCCGGACCGCGACCCGCAGCTCGACCTTGCGCGGGTACGCCGCGCACGTCCGCCTGTACCTGACGCCGTGCCTCGGGCAGTTCATGCTGGCCGACCTGTCACCCGCGGCACGTGCAGGCGATGTTCACCGCGAATAGCCGCCAGCACGAGGCGATGGGCTGGCCGGTGACCACTGCGACACTTGTTCGTGTGAAGGCAACGCTGCGGACCGCGCTGAACGCTCCATCCGGGCTGGCCACATCGCCAGCAACTCTCCGTCCCGAGCCGAGCTGCCGCCTGCGCGGCGGCCCAAGGCCGTCGTCTGGACTGGGGAGCGGATAAGCGAGTGGCAAAAGCACGGCATCCGCCCGCCGGTAGCGGTTTGGACGCCCGCGCAGACCGCAACGTTCCTGAACTGCATCCAGCACCACCGGTGTATGCCGCGTATCACCTGATCGTGTGGGCCTGCGGCAGAGCGAGGCCCTCGGGCTGCGCCGTTCCTACGTCGACATCGACAGTGGCACCATCTATGTGCGCTGGCGGCCTGCCCCGTTCTGGTTGCCTGTCTGCCAGGGCGGCCAGGGAGGGCACGGACATACCCTCCGCCGCGGCCGTCTGGGCGGTGCGGCTGGCGGTTTCCAGCGCGCATCGCCGCGGTGGCGGTGGTGACCGTAGCTCTGCTGGACGCCGACAGCCTGAGATGCGTCGCGCTCGTGCACCGGTTCGGCGGACAGCCTGGTGACGACGGTGTCGTGCGGTGACAAGGGCCAGCAGTGAGTTGGCGGCATCGGGTATCTCAGCGAGACTGGCCGAGAGGAGCAGCCACGATAAGCAGGGCCGGGGGAGCGAAGCGCGAATCCCGACGGCCATGGGGGCATCGTCCTCCGGGCCGCCGCGCCGGGTCGGATATCCGGGCTTACAGGTCCAGGAGGTAGATCTCGGCGAAATCCGGGTTGAGGTTGCCCGGACCGTCGCCAGCCCGCGGATTCGACGAGATCTCCGTGCTGCCGATCGTGACCTGGTGGGTGGTGTGCGCATGCCCGCACAGCCACAGCCGGGGGCCGAACTCAGCGATCAGCGCCTCTAGGTCCGAGCCGACGATGTGCCGCTCGGCCGAATACTGCCCGTCCGGGCCGGTGAAGGGGCGCAGCGTCGGCCAGAAGTGAGTGCACACGACCGTCTTGGATCGCTCGGCAGCGGAGAGGCTCCGTAGCTCGTCTTCGATAAACGAGCGTGCCTGACGATGCAGCTCATTGCAGTCCGATAGCGTCAGCGGCTCTTCTCCGAGCCTGATGTGGTCCACCCCGGCTGTCGCGATGTCGCCGAACATCTCGTTGTACGCGCCGATCTGGTCTGCTGGCACGTGCGACCAGAGCGTCGAGCCGATCACGCGCAGGCCGCAGGGCAGTTCGGCGGTGTCGTCGTCGAGGAAGATAGCGCCGGGCACGGCATCGACGGCCGCCCGATACTCGCGGCGGGCCTCACCCAGTTCCTGGCCCACGTACTCGCCGTTGCCGGGCACGACGATGAGCACGGTTTCGTCCCGCTGCGTCCGCCGGATGTCCCGCAGCATCTCGCCGAGGAGCTCCGGCCGGTAGTGGATGTCGCCTCCGAGCAAGATTGCTGCTACGTCGAGGTCCGCGGGCGGGATCCAGTAGGCCGGGGAACGCGGGGAGTTGTAAAAGGTGTCAGCATAGAAAGCGATCCTGCTCGGCTGCGGTGCCAAATCTCCTCCAGATCGTCGTGTCGACGTTAGCCCGAGGCAAGCCGGCCGGGCCAGTCAGTTAACGAGCGACGGACACGCCAGAATGCGGCCGCGCAACAGGCCGGGTGAGCAGCCCGGCAGGTAGCCAGCAATGTCCCTCCGCTGCTTCTGACGCAATGCCAGCGACATCGGCTGCGGCGCTCCAGCCTGCGCGGCCGGCATCGTTGTCGCGCCGACGTGGGTATTGGCTGTCTGTAGCACGGCCCCGGTTGCGGTTGCAGGGCGTGTGCGCACCGGGACCTGAATCCCGAACCCGCGGACTACGGGACCGGTGCGGCGCCACGAGGAAAATCTCAAGTGGGGCGGCCGAAGTCGTCGCTTGCTGGGCGTGCAGGCCGGCTGCCAGCCAGAACGTGCCGGGCGGGGTCGCAACTGATCGCGCTAGCAGACGAGGCAGGCTGGCCAGATTGCTCACCGGGGCCCGGTCTGGTTGCAGCTATAACTGCCACCAGAGACGCCGCCAACTATGGTAATGAGAAGATAAAAATGCCAGGTCAGAGCGGGTGCGCCGCCAGGGACTTGAACCCCGAACCCGCGGATTAAGAGGGGGACGCTGCGGCGCCCCGAGCGCTCTGCCTGCACAGAAGGAGCGCTCGCGTGCCCGGAAAGCACTGAAAGCACACAGGTTCCATGCCGTTCGTTCCACGAGACATTCCATGCCGTCGCACCAGATGCCCGCGGGGTGGCCACGGAGAGTGACGTATGAGCTTGCCAGCTTGTCGGCCTCGTCGATGAAGCGCTTGGCCCGCTCGAAGGACACGCCGAGGGCCTCCCGACGTCTCGGAGCGCGAGGCCCAGGTCGCGGAGCCTGGCACGGAAGCCGCCGTGGTGGTCGCCAGCGCCGACCTGTTACACTTGATTCAGATAGAGCAGATGAATCAGATATGGGCTGGAGGACGGCAGTGACGGAGACGCTGGCACGTGACGCCGAGGCGTTGCGCCGCGCCCTGGAGAAGTCCGGCGGCCAGGTGCGCGTCGAGTTGTCCCGCGACACCGCCGAGCTGGTCTCGCGGCTGGTTGATGCCCGGGCGCGCGGTGAGGAGATCGTCATCACCCCCGCAGGCACTGAGGTCACGCCGAGCGAGGCTGCGGTGCTGCTGGGTATGTCCCGTCCTCAGGTGCGCAAGCTGATGGACCGCGGGCTGCTGGAGTTCCGGATGGTGGGCACCCACCATCGCGTGCGGGTCTCCTCGGTCGTCGCGTTCCGCGATGCCGAGCGCCCCCGCCGGCGCAGGGCGCTTGATGAACTGGCCGCAGTGCAGAACGACCTCGGCCTGACCGAATGACCGGCGCAGCGGAGGAGGCCGACCAGATCCGGGTCATCCTCGCCGACGCGAACGTCCTCTACCCGCGGGTGCTGCGCGACTACCTGCTCTACGCGGCCGATCAGGAGATCATCACAATCGCCTGGAGCGGCGAGATCCTGCGCGAGGTCACCGAGCACCTCACGCAGAACATCGCGGGGTTCAACGATGCCGCGGCCAGGCGCCTGGTGACCGCGATGAACACCGCCTACCCGCTGGCCGAGGTCGAGCCGGGGGAAGACGTGCTCGCCAGGCTGGCCGGGCTGACCCTGCCCGACGAGGACGACCGGCACGTCCTGGCCGCCGCCATCGCCGCCGAGGCGACGGTGCTATGCACGGCGAACATCTCCGACTTCCCTGCCCATGTCGCCGCCGCCTTCGGGCTGGAGGTGCTCACGCCCGACGAGATGCTGACGCTCCTGGCCCGCGAGTTCGAGATCCAGATGCTCGCCGCCCACCGGGCGGCGGTCGCCACACTGCCCGGCGCGACGGACGAATCAACGATGGCTGCACTCCGCAAAGCAGGAGCCGAGCAAACCGCTGACCTGATGGCAGGCCTACTCGGGCTCGGCTGAGCGGCTGCGGGCATAGTTCTGCCAACTGCTTGCATACCAGACTGATCCTGGTGGTTAATTTGATGACACACCGTGTGTGATCCGTGACTTTGGGCCGGCTATTGCTGAGGGTGGCTGTTGCGGTCGTTTCTTCCCCCTCGTCCCGGCCGC
>JAJYUU010000213.1 GCA_021792405.1 Actinomycetes bacterium | reverse complement strand
CTGCGGATCAGCTCGACCGACGCCGCAGCCTGGCGGGACTTCGGCACTGCGGTGCTCGGCATGACCGAAGGGCGCGGTCCCGACCCGGACGCGGTGTACCTGCGGATGGACGATTTCCCGGCCCGGCTCGTGATCGTGCCGGGCGAGGGTGACCGGTTGCTCGCGACCGGCTGGGAGGTGGCCGGCGAGCGCGCACTGACCGAAGTCGCTGACAGCCTGGCGTCGGCCGGCGTTCCGGTCAGGCACGGCGACGCTGCGGAGCTAGCGGACCGACGGGTTGGCGGACTGCTGCACGCGCAGGACCCGTCCGGCAATGTGCTGGAGATCTTCTGTGGTGCCGCACTCGCCAGCCGGCCGGCCATCAGCCCGTACGGAAACGTCTTCGTGACCGGCGACCAGGGTCTCGGGCACGTTGTGCTGCCCGCCGCAGCGGACGCGGACACGCTGGCGTTCTATACCGACGTGCTCGGATTCCGGCTGAGGGATTCGATGCGGATGCCGGGCGAGTTCTTCGGCAAGCCCGGTCAGCAAGTCTGGATGCGGTTCCTGGGCTGCTGCCCGCGGCATCACTCGCTGGCCCTTGCCCCGATGGAGCCGACGGCCGGGATCGTGCACCTGATGATCGAGGTGGCAACCGTCGACGACGTGGGCCGTGCGCTGGACCGGTGCATCCGCCGTAAGGCGAGCGTCAGCTCGACCCTCGGCCGGCACGCCAACGACCTGATGATCTCGTTCTACGTGCGGACGCCCGGCGGCTTCGACGTCGAGTACGGCACCGGCGGGCGGGTGGTCGACGATGCCACCTGGGTGAGCCGGGAGAGCACGGCTGTCAGCCTGTGGGGGCATGTATTCGGCGCAGGCGCCGCGCACTGACCGGACCTGCCGCTACTGGCTGGACCTCGCTGGGACTTTGCCCGCTTGCCCGTCGATCGGCGCGGCGGCAACCCCGTCGCCGACCAGCAGCAACGCGAGTGCGAAAGTTCGTATGCAGAATAAACCGGCGCGATTGACTGCAGCCATTACTGATGGCTGGCTAAGGCCTTGACAGGCTCAAGCCCGCTAATCCACTGTTGGAACAGCCCGGATATACCGGAACGGGGATGGCTGCCAGGACTCTTGCACGCCCTGGCAGCCCGGAGTCCTCAAGCCATCCGCTTAAAGGATCACAACATGAGGACAGTCCATTTTAGCGCGCTCTGGAGACGGATCTTGCTGGCAACCGCCGCCGCGCTCGCGCTGTCGCTGGCCGTGCCGGCCTTAGCGACGGCCAGCAGCTCGGCATCGGGACCGAGACCGTACTTCACCGTGTGGCAGCCGGGCACGCCGCTGCCGAAAGTGGCCGCGGGGTGGCAGATCCGGGCCTTGCCGTCCCCGGCCGTCATGAAAGCGCTCCGGGTCGGCCAGGCGGTCCCCGCCGTGGCAGTGAGCGCCTCGGAGCCGCGGACTCTGACGGCTGTCCGGCCAAACGCGGCTGGGCTGGTGAACCTCGAGATCATCCCCGCCATCCCGAACCCTGGCTGTGGCAGCGTGAAGTACATCAAGGACATGGGCAACGTCATCACAGACGTGGCGCAGACCTACTCGACGTACGACTACGTCCGCGAGTACTTCCAGTACAGCCAGGGCCAGTCATCAACCCTCGGCGTCGGGATCTCCTCGACGGGCAGCAACGGGACCTGGTCACTGGACGGGACACAGAGTTCCAGCACCACATCCAGCGGTACCCAGGATTACGTGTGGATCTTCGGGCAGCAGAACGACCGCTGGCAGACCGAGTTCAGGTGGGGCAAGTTCAGCCAGGAGTGCACCAACCAGATCGGCCAGACTTACTACAACTACTACCTGCTGCCCCGTTACTGGGGAGGCGGCGGGCCGTACACGACAAAGGTCGGGGGAGTGCCCAGCACACCGTACTGTGTTCCCGAGTTGAGTAGCGAGACATACACCAAGAACAATTCGACGGCCACAACCTTCGGCATCGGGTTCTCGCTCGTCGGCTTCAACGCCTCGGCCCAGACGGGCTACTCCACCGCGGCCGAGGTCCAGTTCCATTTCCAGCGGAAGGGCTACCTGTGCGGCCGCAACCAGGACCCCGGCGGTGCCCCGGGGTTCATGAATGCTACGGGATGAGGCGTGGGATCAGCCGTCAGAACCAGGATGCTGCTGGCGGGAACGCTGTGCACTGTCGCGGCGTCCCTGTCAGCCTGCTCCGGCCAGCCCGCAGTCGGCCCGCTCGGGAACGGCGGCACCGCCGGTCAGCAGTGCATCAGCGGTCCCAAGGACCAGCCGCTGACCGTCGGGCTCTACTCGCTGCGGAACACCGGCACGGCGCCGGCCACCATCGACAGCGTGCGCCTGCCGTCGGCTACCCTCGGCCTGACGATGACCCGCTCCTGGCTCACCCCGATCTACCACGACACGCTGCTCGGTGTCGGCTGGGCGTACCCGCTCACGCCGCCAAAGACGACGGTACACGAGTGGTCGGGCGAGAAGGGGGCACTACTCGAGTGGGCGAGACGCCGTCCTGCGGTCGGCGCGGTGATCCGCCCCGGCCAGTGGCTAACCTTGGTGTTCGGGCTGACCAGGACCAGGGACCACGCCGGGCGATCCGGCGGGCCGGTCATCGTCTACACCGTCAGCGGAAACACCTACACCATCCACGAGGCGGTGACGCTGCTGATCCTGCCGAGATGCTAGGCGCGCAGGGCGGCTCGCCGGGAGCGACGGCGGGACGGGAGACTAGAGGCATGGACCTGCCGTCGCACGAGCCAGACCCGCAGCGATTCCGCCAGGTACTCGGTCATTTCGCCAGCGGGGTCACGGTGATTACCGGCATGCACGAGGGTGAGCCGGCCGGATTTGCCTGCCAGGCGTTCACCGCGCTGTCGATCGATCCGCCGCTGGTGCTGTTCTGCCCGGCCAAGGCGTCCGGGACGTGGCCGCGCATCGCGCGCGTCGGCGAACTCGGCGTGAACATCCTGTCTGCCGAGCAACGCGACCTGGCCCGCAAATTCGGCGTCACCGCTGCGGACAAGTTCGACGGGGTCAGCTGGTCGTCGGCCGATAACGACGCGCCGATCATCGACGGGGTGCTGGCCTGGGCCACCTGCACGGTCGAGACGGTGCATGATGCTGGCGATCACTTCATCGTCACCGCGCGGGTGACCGGATTCGGCGACAGCAGGCCCGGTGATCCGCTGCTGTTCTACCGCGGGCGGTTCACGCTGTCCGCCACAACGGACCGGGACGCGCTGCCCGAGGTCGTCGACACCCTGCTGGCCTGGCCGCGGTACGCCGACTGGATGTGACGACGGCCCGGGGCCGAGCCGCGCCACCGGTCAGGAGCCTTCGGCGAGCAGGCTGACGCCGATGCCCAGCATCCAGATGTCCTTGCTGACCGCCATGCCCGCCGGGGTCGGCCATACGCTGCCGGGCTCGTGCATGGCCGGGGTCCGCAGGTACATGGTGACCAGGCCGCCGGCGAACGCGGTCAGCGCGGCTCCAGCGATCTTGTTGTGCACGACCGGGGTCAGCAAGGCGGCGCCGGTGGCGATCTCAGCGATGGAGAGCGCCTTGAGGAACGTGGCCGGCGGCACCTTGGCCAGGAAGGGGAACGCGCCGGCCGCCGCGGCATGCACGCCCTTAGCCCGATCCTCGCTGCCGTGCCACTTACCGAGTCCGGAATGAAGGATGTATGCGCCAGTAGCGACTCGAGTCGGAATGTTACGCGCATGCATGAACATGGATCGCTCCTTATCAGCCTGAGGCCAGGTCCGGGAACGAGCGGCAACCGTCAGGATTGACGCCCGTGCGCGCCCCCGCCGCCTGAGTCCGGCACCGCTGCGGGCGACTCAAGCTGATCCAGGAACGCCCGCGTCTTGCCGATGCGGGCATCCAGGTCAGCCAGGAATCCCTCGATCCCCTGCCGCTTGGTTTCGACGGTGGCACGCAGAACCTGCTGCACTTCCAGGCTCTCATGCAGCAGAACCCGCCGTTCAGCGCGGCTGGTCCCTTCGTCGTGGTAAGCGAGCTTGATCTCGGCCATGCGGTCCTCACCGCGCAGCACCACGGCGATCTCGTCGAGGTTGAGCCCGAGCAGTTGCTGCAACTGGCGGATGCGGCTCACCCGGGCGAGGTCGTCCTGTGAGTAGCGGCGCAATCCGCCGGGAGTGCAGGCGCACGGCGTGATCAGCCCGAGTTGCTGGTAATAGCGCAGGGCGCGCTGCGACACGCCCGCCATCTCGGCCGCCGCGCCGATGCCGAGCAGCTGCCCCAGGCTGTCGTCCGGAGAGGTTGCAGCTGAGCCGCCTGCCATCACCTGACCTGCGCTTCCAGTCACGGGACTACCGGCCTTCGCTAACTGCTCCCGGCTCGCCGGCCAGCTCAGCGTCCACCGGGTAGGTGACCATCTCGCCGGAGATCGCGTCGACAGGAGCTTCCGCGTTCAACGGGAAAGTGCCGCCGTGCACGTACCGCTTGCCGCGCAAGGCGGAGGCAATGATGGCGACGACCGTCGCGATCGCAGCGAACGTGAACGCCAGGTGCAGGCCGCCCGCGAACGGCTCCTCGATCAGGTGCGGGAAGAACGATCGTCCGGTGATGTAGGCGACTTGCCTGGCCGACATGTGGGCGAGCGCGCCGGTCGGCCCGAGCAGCTCCTTGATCGGGTTATAGCCGAGGAACGCCGAGAACAGGCTGCCGATCGGCGGCTCGCTCGCCACCAGGTGCGCCGCGGCCGGATTCACGCCCTGGCTGACCAGGCCCTTGTACAGGTGCGAGGGGAGCCGGGACGCCAGGCCGAGCGTGACGATCGTGAAGAACAGGCCCATCGACAGCACCGTGGCCGAGTTCTGGAAGGTGTTGAGCATGCCCGCGCCCGCGCCGCGCTGGTCGGGCGGCAGGCTGTTCATGACACTGGCCTGGTTCGGCGAGAAGAACAGGCCCATGCCAACTGCGAACAGGAAGATCAGCAGCGCGAACCAGATGTAGCCGAAGTTGATCGGGAGCGTCTCCAGCAACAGGAAGCTGGCACCGGAAACGATCAGCCCGGTGGTGGCGAACAGCCGAGCGCCATGCCGGTCCGACATCCAGCCCGCCAGCGGGCCGACGATCAGGAAGCCGATGGTCAGCGGCACCATCGCGATGCCCGCCCACAGCGGCGTCTGGCTGAAGTCGTAGCCGTGCTGCGGCAGCCAGATGCCCTGCAGCCAGATGATCAGCATGAACTGGATGCCACCGCGGCCGAGCGCGCCGAGCAACCCAGCGACATTACCGAAAGTAAAGGCGCGGATCTTGAACAACCGGAGCCGGAACATCGGCGCAGGCACCTTGGTCTCGACCCAGGCGAACAGCACCAGCACCGCGATGCCACCGAAGATCCCGGCCAGCACCCATGGGTTGGTCCAGCCGGTGGGGTGACCGCCATACGGCAGCAGCGAGTACACGATGCCGGTGAGCATGGCGATCAGGCCGACGGCGAACAGGAAGTTACCGAGCCAGTCGATCTTGGCCGGAATGCGGATCCCGCTGTCCTTGAGCTTGAGGTACGCCCAGACGGTGCCGAACAGCCCGAACGGGACCGACACCAGGAAGACAAGGCGCCACTCGATCGGCCCGAGCACGCCGCCGAGGATCAGGCCGAGGAACGAACCGCCGACGGCGGCTATGCCGTTGATTCCCATCGCCTTGCCGCGCTCTTCGACCGGGAACGCGTCGGTGAGGATCGCGGTGGAGTTGGCGAACAGCAGTGCGCCGCCGACTCCCTGGAAGATCCGCATGATGATGATCCACAGTGCGCCGCCGGTGCCCTGCATGAACGTCACCGAGAGCAGGATCGAGAACAGCGTGAAGACCGCGAAGCCCAGGTTGTACATCCGGACCCGGCCGTAGATGTCGCCGACCCGGCCCAGGCTCACCACCAGCACGGCGGTGACCAGCATGAAGCCCATGAACACCCAGAGGAAGTACGAGGTGTTCGACGGGATCAGCGGGTTCATGTTGAGCCCGCGGAAAAGATCCGGAAGGGAGATCAGCAGGATCGACTGGTTGATGGTGACCATCAGGATGCCGAGCGTCGTGTTCGACAACGCGATCCACTTATAGTGACTGCCCCGGCTGTCCGGGGCAGGGGTTGTCTCGAGGGCGTGTTCCTCGACCGCCATGCGCACTCCTCATCCGCCGCGCTGCTTCGACTGCACAGTCAACTCTAACCTTGACGTTAGCGTCAACTTCTGCGAGGATGCCCAGGCGGCGGCTGGGGATGGTCAGCCCGGCGGGGGCACGGTCCACGAACTGCTGGCCGCCCGCCCGTGCCTGACCGTTGCGACCAGCAGGACCCGGACCATCCTGTTCTTCAGCCGCGTGCCGCTGAGCACGAACCAGGCCTTCCCGGTCGCGTCCAGCTCCTTGTAGCGCAGCTTCTGCCAGCCCCCGGCGGCCGACTCGACCTGCAGCCAGACGACGTTGCCGGGCTGAGCGTACTTCGTGGTCACCGCCAGCAGGTCCCGCAGGCCCGAAGCGCCGCGGGTAGCCACCACAGTGATCTGCGGCGTGACGATGACCAGCACGCTCGCGCTGTGCACCCCGCCAAAGACCCGGAGCCGGAATACCGCGTTCGTGGCAAGCGGCGGTCCGGTCAGCGCCACGCTGCCGGACGGGGAGGTCTGCCCGGTTCCGGCTACCCGCCAGACCCGGTGCCCGGCAAGCCGTTCGATGAGCGTGACGGTCACGCCCGCGATGCCCGTTCCCGACCTGGAGAGCTTGCCG
>JAJYUU010000055.1 GCA_021792405.1 Actinomycetes bacterium | reverse complement strand
GGGGTGACCGCTTCTACGGGAGTGATGTTCTGCACATCCTCGGCGTGCGCATCGACGGCACGCGAGCGTTTGTACACGAATGCGATGACACCAGCGGCATGGGGCTGGAGAACGCGGCGACCGGGCGGGCTGTGCCGGGCTCGGCTGGCGTCCAGCATGCCAACCTCGTCACACGCCTCGACCTGGTGGCGGGGCGCTGGGTCGTCGAGTCCCAGTTGCCGGAGGACGTGCCATGCGCGCCCTAGCCGGAGCCGTCGCCGTGCTCGCCGCTGTCGGCAGCCTGGTGATCGGGACCGCCTCGGCGTCCGCGGCCAGCAGCGGTAGCTGTGATCCATACGTAGACGGGACGGTGATCGTGGTCGCATGCTGGTCTGGCCATAGCACGGGCGCCACCGCCGGCGACCGCGCCGGCAGCACCGCGAATGAGGTCTGCACGTTCACGGCGCTGGGCGAGGCCCGGGTCAAGGAGCTCGGCTTGCCGTGGCTGCCGCCGCGTGGCAAGCGCTGGGCGCTGATGGTTTGCGCTGGCGGCCCCACCGGCACCGGACCGCAGGCTTTGCTGGTGAGCAACGCGACCGGCGAGCCGGAGGTGACGCCGCGCCAGTTGGTCGTCGGCGGCCTTGGCGTGCTCGACGTTCCCTATCTCCAGCCGGCGACCGCGCCGCCACTCGGGAAAGACGGGCTTGTCGGGCTCCCGGAATGGTTCTGGGTCCCCTCCGGTGAGTGGCACTCGCGCAGCGTGACTGTGACCGCTGGGCCTGTCTGGGCCACGGTGACCGCAGTACCGGTCAGCCTGATTTTCGAGCCCGGAGCCGGGCTGAGCCCGGTGACCTGCGCAGGACCCGGAGACGCCTATGACCCGCACACGCCGGCCGGGCAGCAGCACACTAAGTGCTCGTATACGTACCTGCAGCCATCGGCCGGCCAGCCGGCCGGGATGTACCAGGCGTCGGTGACGGTGACCTGGCGGGTGAGCTGGACTGGTTCCGGCGGCGCCGGCGGCGTGCTTGATCCGGGGCTCGCAGTGCCGGCCGGCGTCGCCATTGGTGTCGCGCAAGCGGAGGCCCTGGTGACCAGCAGGTGAACAGCCGGTCGCCTGCCGTCGGGACCGTCTTCTTTCCTGAGCCGGACATGCCCCCGAACGGGAGCGCGCACGCCAGGCCAACGAGGCGGCTGTCCGGTCGCCTGAGTGGGTTGCCCCGCCGCCGCCGGCCCGCCATGATGGCGCTCGCAGTGGCCATGGTCGGCGCGGGAGTGCTCGTCAGCGCCGCGGTATATCAACGGGCCGGCCAGCGGTTTTCGGTCGTGACAGTGACCCGGTCGGTATCGGCAGGCGCCCCGATCACCGCTGGCGACCTGGGTACGGCTCGGGTCGGGATTGTCAACGCGATCCGGGTCATACCGGCATCCCAGCTCGGTCAGGTCATCGGCGAGATCGCTGCGGTCGGCCTTCGGCCGGCCACTCTGCTGGCGCCCGCAGACCTGACCTCTGCGCAACCGCCAGCGCTAGGGCAGGAGCTGGTCCCCGCGTCACTGAGGCCGTCGGCGCTCCCGGCCAGCGGCCTGTTTCCGGGTGACCACGTGCTGATCGTCGCCACTCCTGGCGACCAGGGTCAGGCCGGCTCGGCCGGCGGCCCGACATCGCTGCGCGCTCCTGTGCCGGCCGTCGTCGCGGCGGTGAACGACGCACCCGACTCGGCCGGGCTCGACGTAGTCGACTTGCTCGTGAGCGATGCCAGCGGAGTCGCGGTCGCAGATCAGGTGTCGACTGGCTAGTTCGCGCTGATCGTGACGAGGCGGGGGGCCTGAATGGCTGAGCTGTACGCGCTGGTGTCGGCCGGCGGTTCGCCTGGCGTGACGACCGCGGCCATCGCCCTGGCGCTGAGCTGGCCAGGGCCAGTCATCGTGGCTGAGTGCGATCCAAGCGGCGGTGACATCCTGGCTGGCCTGCTGGCGGGCCACAGGCCGGCCAGGCATGGACTGATGGAGCACGCCATCGAGGCGCAGAGCGGTGGCGAGGCAGCGGCGGCCCGCCTGGGCGCGCAACTGATCCCGCTGGATGACGAGCGGAGCAGGATGGTGCTGGCTGGCCTGACCGACCCGCGTCAGGCCGCCGGGCTCGCATCTGCATGGCCAGCCGTCGCTGGCACGCTGACAGCCCAGTCAGCCGACGTCATCGCTGATTGCGGACGGCTTGACGCGGGGCCAGGCCAGCCTCTCGCCATCCTGTCGGCGGCGCGCACGGTTGCCATCGTCCTGCGTCCTACGCTGCGGCAGGTCTGGTCCGCCCGGCCGCGGGTGGAGATGCTCAGCCAGTTGCTCGGCGAACGGTCACGGCTGGCGCTGCTGCTGACCGGGCCGGGCACGCATTCGGCAGGCGAGGTGACCCGCGCGCTGACCGTGCCCGTAGCGGCTGCCCTGCCGCCCGATTCGCGTACGGCGAACTTGCTCTCGGACGGACTGGGCGGACAGCACCGGCTGCGCAGCGGGCCACTGCTGCGCTCGGCGGCGGCAGCAGGTAAGGCGTTGCGGCGCCACGGATCGCCGGGATAAGTCCGCGAGAAGATGCAGCGCCAGCCATCGGCCACCAGCACCAGCACCAGCACCAGCACCAGCGAGGTTAACGCGCTCGGCGACCAGCATCTTGTTGCTCTAGCCGGCTAGCCGGCGGGGTGTCGCCGAGCAGCCAGCGGGCGCCGGCTCCGCGGGTGGCGGCGGTGTCGTCGGGGTTGTAGAGCCGACAGGTCCGCAGCGACAGGCAACCGCAGCCGACGCAGCTGTTCAGCGTCGCGCGCAGCTGCTCAAGTTCGGCGATCCGCTCGTCGACGCGACGGATCCAGGTCGCCGACACCTTATTCCAGTCGGCCTTGTTCGGCGTGCGTTCATCCGGCAACTTGGCAAGCGCCACCCGCACCTCAGTAAGGCTGAGGCCCACGGTCTGCGCCGCGCGGATGAAGGCCACCCGGCGCAGCATCACGCGGGCGTACCTGCGCTGCCCGCCCGCGCTGCGCCTAGATGAGATAAGGCCCAGTTCCTCGTAATACCGCAGTGCCGATGCGGCAACGCCGGCGCGCCGGGCGAACTCACCGATCGTGACCTGATCCGCAAGCTTGGCCATCTGCAGATACTACCGCTTGACTTAAAGCGAACTTTAAGTTGCAGCATGTTGCCCATGGCGACATCGCAGCTAACCAGCTACGGCTATGGCGACCTCGGGGCGCTGATGGCCCTGATGACCGGCGACGAGAAACATGGCCCGGCCGCAACATCCACGCTCGACGTGCTGTGGGTCCTTTACGATCGCGTCCTGAACATCGATCCGCGTGACCCGGACGCACCAGGGCGGGACTGGTTCCTGCTATCCAAGGGGCACGGCCCGATCGCGTACTACGCCGTGCTCGTGGCCAAGGGCTTCATAGATCCCGGCCTGCTGAGCGGATTCGCCAGCTTCGGCTCGCCGCTCGGCTACCATCCCGACCGGACCTTGATCCCGGGTGCGGAGATCAGCAGTGGCTCGCTTGGCCACGGTCTTGGCCTGGCCGTCGGGATCGCGCTCGGGCTCCGTGCTCAGGCCCGGCCCGAGCCGCGGGTATTCACGCTGGTCGGCGATGCCGAGCTTGATGAGGGCTCCAATTATGAGGCCATCGCGTTCGCTGGCGCGGTCGGACTCGACAGCCTGCACGCGGTGGTGATCGACAATGCGTCGTCGACCCATGGCTGGTCCGGCGGCGTCGGGACGAGGTTCGAGTGCGAAGGCTGGTCGACCGTGACCGTCAACGGCCGCGACCACGAAGCTCTCGAGGCCGCGTTCGCCGCGCCGCGCGAAGGACGGCCGCACGCCGTGATAGCGGTCGTCGAGCCCAAGGATTCCGCAATTCGCCGCCCGGCCACCAACGTCCGCTAAGGAGCAGGAGAATAGCCGTGGAGACAATGCGTGAGCGTTTCGTCGCGATTGCCACCGAGCTTGTGGACAGCGATCCGCGGATCGCGGTAGTCCTGGCCGACATCACCGCGTCGCAGTTCGCGCAGGCCGCCGCCCGCCATCCGGATCGCGTGATCAATGTAGGCATCCGCGAGCAGCTGCTCATTGGAGTGGCCGGCGGGCTAGCGCTGGCCGGGCTGCGGCCGATCGTGCACACCTTCCCCTCCTTCCTCGTCGAGCGGCCGTTCGAGCAGGTCAAGCTCGATATCTGCCACCAGGACGTCGGCGCGGTCCTGGTGAGCAGCGGAGCCTCGTACGACATGTCGGCCGAAGGGCGTACCCATCAGGCCCCGGGCGACGTCGCGCTGCTTGACACACTGGACGGCTGGACCATACAGGTTCCCGGCCATCCGGATGAGGCAGAGTTCCTGTTGCGCGCCGCCGCTGCTCGCGATGATCGGGTCTACCTGCGGCTGTCGGACGAGGCAAACAGGGCGCCGCAGCCGATCGTGCCCGGCCACTTCCTGCCCGTCCGCACCGGGCGGGCGGGAACGGTAGTCGCCGCCGGTCCGATGCTGCAGCCAGTGCTCGACGCCGTGGCCGGCCTGGACCTCACCGTGCTGTACGCGGTGACCGTCCGGCCGTTCGACGTCGGCGCGCTGCGCCGGGCTGTCGCGGCATCGGACACCGCTGACGTCGTGCTGGTCGAGCCCTACCTCGCCGGGACTTCCAACCGAGAGGTCGGCGAGGCACTCCTCCACCTGCCGCACCGGGTGCTCGGCCTGGGCGTCGGGCGCGCAGAGCTGCGCCGGTACGGAACCTCTGCGGAGCATGCAGCCGCGCACGGCCTCGACCCGGAGTCATTGCGCGAGCGGATCGCCGGCTTCCTGCGCACCCGCCGTTAACGCTGCTCGCGCTAGCGCGATCCGCTGCTGGTCCGCGCTGCGGACTGGTGCGATGCCGAGACTGCGCATGTGCGGCGCCAGCCGGCGTCGTGCGCCGGGCCTGGCGTCCGACAGCAGTGCGCCAGAAACTTGCGCTGGAAGGGCTCTGCGGGACAGGCGAGATCGGGCTCCGACGCCCGCGCTGGCATACCCAAAGGGCGCTAACGGCGCGCTAACAGGACGCTCACCGCCCGGCCGTACGGTGCGGAGAGCCGGTTCCGATTGCCAGCCACTGGCTGGCAGCGCGTGTCGGCTCGCGGAGCAATGAGGAGCGTCACGATGCGGCAGGCCCGGTCGCAGCCCGGTGCGGTACTGGCACGGCTTGATGGCCGGGCGCCGGTCTCGGCCGCGGGGGCTGATAGCTGGGACCGGCAGTGACCCTGCACTGGCCGCCTGCGCCGCCCAAGCCCTCCGCCAGATACCGGCAGTTGGATCACCCGGAACCGCTGGCAGACGAGGTGCGCGCGGACGGCGCTGGCCACCTGCCGCCGGAATCGTCAAGGCCAGGGCTGAGCGATCCGCGGCTGATCGACGGCGTCGCCGAGATCACCGAGATGCTGGCTGCCCGGCTGGACGACGGCGCGAGCCCGGGCGAGGTCATGCCGGTCATCAGGGAGGCGGCGCGGGCCTGGCTGGAACGTCAGGTCAGGGCTGGGCTCTTGCCCGCATCTGCCGGCGGCGAGCTGGGGCAACTCGCCCGCGCGGTGCACGACCAGCGGTACGGGCTCGGCCCGCTGACGGCATACCTGAACGACCCGCAGGTGGAGAACGTTGACGTGAACGGGTGCGACCAGGTGTGGATCACGTATGCCACCGGCGAACGGGTGGCGGGCCCGCCGGTGGCGGCCAGCGACGACGCGCTGGTGGCGATGATCCGTACCTGGGCAGCCAGGGGCGGCCAGACCGCGCGCGACTTCTCCGCCGCCGCCCCGCTCGTCAATCTGGCGCTGACGGTCGGCGGCCGGCTGACCGCCACGATGTCGGTAACGCCCCGGCCGTGCGTGTCGCTGAGACGGCACGGTCAGATGGACGTGACGCTGCGGCGGCTGACCGAACTTCGCACTATCGATGCGACGCTCGCGGCATTCCTGGCCGCGGCCGTGCAGAGCCGGTGCAACATCATCGTCACGGGAGGCGCCAATGCCGGCAAGACCACCTTGCTCAGGGCACTGGCCAGTGAGATTCCACCCGGCGAGCGGGTCGCCACGCTCGAGTCGGAGTATGAGCTGTACCTGCACGAGCTAGCGCAGCACCCGGACGTGATCGCGTTCGAGGCCCGGGAGGCGAATTCAGAGGGCGCGGGCGGGATCAGCCTGCATGACCTTATAGCGCACGCGCTGAGGCACAACCCGCGGCGGATCATCGTCGGCGAAGTCAGGCGCGACGAGATCATGCCGATGCTCGAGGCGATGAACTCTGGCCAGGACGGGTCGATGTGCACGCTGCACGCGAACTCGCCGACGGAGGCTTTTGACCGGATCCTGATCCTCGGGCTGCGCGGTGGCCTGGCGCTTGCGGAGCGGGCAATCCACGTTCTCGTCGGCATGACGGTAGACCTGATCGTGCATGTCCGGCGCGGCTATGACGGGGCGCGCACCGTGCGGTACGTCACCGAAATCCTCGAGGTGATGCCGCCCGGAGATACCGAGCGGCCCGCCGTCAACCGGCTGTTCCTGCCCGACCCGCAGACCGGCCGGGCGACTGCCGCGCATACGCCGTCGACCGGCTTGCTGGACAAGCTCATTGCTGCTGGCTTCGATCCAGGTTTGCTCGACCAGCGCCGGCCGCAACAGTGGTTGTGGTCCCGGTGACCGCGCTGGCCGGTCTTGGCGGCGGACTCATGACCGGCGGCCTGGCGCTGCTGCTGCTCGAGGTCGTGCGGCGGGATGCTGGGCCGGGCCTACCGCCGCGAACCAGGATCAGGGTCAGCGCGCGCTCCGCCAGGAGGCTGCTGATCGCAGTGAGCACTGGCCTCATTACTCTCGCCGTGACGCGGTGGCCGGTGGCCGCGGTAGCGAGCGTACTTGCGGTGCTGTTCCTGCCGCGCATCGCCTCCAGCAGGGCGGCGCAACGCCGTGCCGCCGTGTTGGAAAGCCTGGAGCAATGGATCCGCCGGCTGTCCGACATGGTCACTGCGAGCCGCGGGCTCGATGAGGCGCTCGAAGCGTCCGCGCGTCAAGCTCCCGCGGCAATCGCGCCGGCGGTGAGCGTACTGAGCCGCAGGCTCGCGGCCCGGTCGAGTGCCGAGACTGCACTGCGGGCGTTCGCCGCGGACATCGATGACCCGGCAGGCGACCGTATCGCGGCGGCGCTCATCATCGCCACTGGTCACCGGGGCGGCGGAGTAAGGGATGTGCTCAGTGCGCTCGCGGGCATGCTCGCCCGCGATGTCGCGATGCGCCGCGAGATCGAAGCCGACCGCGTCCAGCACCGCACCACGGTGAAGTGGCTGACCATCTTCCTCCTCGCGTTCACGGTGTTCGCCGCGGCGAACCGGTCTTACTCAGCGCCCTACGGGACCGCAGCCGGACAACTAGTAATGGCGCTGGTCATAGCGCTCTATGCGGGCGGCCTGTCGTGGTTGCATTACCTAGCCTCGGTCCCGGCATACGGCCGGTTCCTCGCGCCGCAGAAGCCGGGTCCCGCGGCCAGCGACAGCTTGCCAGGCAGCGATACCGGACACGGCAGCGATACCGGACACAGCAGGAACACCGTTCATGGCAGCAACGCCGTGTCCGGCAGTGGCGTCGCCGTCCCAGGGTGGCCGGCATGAGCGGCTGGCTCGTCGCGGCGGGAGCGCTCGTCGGCTTCGGATGCTGGCTCGTGCTGAGCGAGCTGATTCCTGCCGGGCCGAACCTGCACGCCGCCATCGACCGCCTGCAGTCGGGCAGTAGTGCAGCGGATGACCGGGTTTCGCCGTCGGCCCGACTTGGCCGCCGGCTCGAAGCGGCTGCCCCGTGGCTGCCCGTTCCCGTGCGAGATCTCCGGCTCCTGAGCCAGGAGCCCGCTGACTGGCTTGTCAGGAAGTTCCTCCTCGGCCTGGTCGGCCTTGCGCTCGTCCCGGTGCTATCCGCGCTGCTCGCCATCGGCGGCCGAGCACTGCCGTGGACGATCCCGGCCGGCCTGACGGTTGCGCTCGGCACCGTGCTGTTCTTCGTCCCCGACGTCGTCACCCGGGTTGACGCGCGGTCAAAGCGAGCCGACTTCCGGTACGCCCTGACCAGCTACCTCGATCTAGTGGCCCTGGAGCGCGGCGCGGGTGCGGCGCCGACCGAGGCGCTGGAGTCCGCGGCCGAAGTCGGCCACGGCTGGGCCTTCGAGCGCATCGGCGCCGCGCTGAGCCGAGCGCGCAAGGCCAGTGCACCGCCGTGGGATGGCCTGGCCGCCCTGGCCGAAGAGATCGGCATCAGTGAGCTCGCCGACTTGGCCGAGATTGCGGGCGTGGCCGGCCAGGAGGGCGCCCGGATCCTCGACACGCTCAGTGCGCGAGCCGAATCGATGCGGGCTGAGGCGCTGGCGGCGACGAAGGCACAGGCGGGCGCACGAAGCACAACCATGGTGCTGCCGATTGCCCTGCTGGCCGGCGGTTTCCTGGTGCTGCTGGTTTTCCCCGACTTTTACCGCCTATTCGGTTAGTGAACAGGCGGCACCGCGAGAAAGGCATAACCAATGCAGACAGACCCAGCAGCCGTGGCGCTGAGTTACCTGATAGGGCAACTTCGCCTGCGCATAGCCGCCGTCCGGTCAGGCGATCGCGAACGTGGCGCACTCAGTCTCGAGTGGGTTGCCATCGCGATCGTCCTGGTAACGGCGGCGCTGGCGCTGGCCACGTTCCTTACCGGCAAGCTCGGCGACCTAGAGAAGCTGATTCCGGACTGAGCCGGGACGGGCTGAAAAGTGAGCCGGGCAAGTCGCAAAGCGGAGGGCAGCGCAGGCCGCCAAACAGTGAGCCGGGCAAGCCGCCGCCTGCCGAGTCGGCTGCGGTGGGACGACCGCGGCGCGCTGACGCTGAGCTACGTCGCCGTGCTGCCTTTCGTCTTCCTGTTCATCATGGCCACGATCCAGGCATCCTTGTGGTTCCTGGCCAGGGACGCGGCGCTCGCGGCCGCGCGTCAGGGTGCCGACGCCGCGCGTGCCCTGGGCGCTCCGCGCGCGGCGGGCCCGGCGGCTGCGCTGGCATTCGCCCGCCAAGCGGGCCAGGGCTACCTCGAGGATCCCGTTGCAACCGCTGCGGGAAGCACAGGTTCGACCGTCTCTATCACGGTCAGTGGTCACGTTCCGAGTTTCGTGCCCGGACTGGTCGTGAACGTCTCGGAGACCGCACAGGCTCCGGTAGAAGAGTTCCGGCCGTGACTGACTGCACGGTGCGCCGGGCACGCGGCGATACCGGCAGCGCGGCCTTGGAACTAGTGATCCTCGCACCGGTGCTGCTCGGGTTTCTCTGCCTGGTGATCGCGGCAGGGCGCATCTCGATCGCGCAGGGCTCGGTCGATGCGGCGGCTCGCGACGCCGCCCGGCAGGCGTCGATCTCTCTCACGCCCGCTGCGGCACGAGCGGCGGGTCAGGCGAGCGCGCGGGCTGCGCTAGGGCAGGACGGCCTGCAGTGCAGGCCTGTCATCGTGATTAACGTCAGCCAGTTCACCACCACCCAGCCGGGTGAGCCGGCCACGGTGACCGCGACGGTCAGTTGCACGGTCTCGCTGTCGGACCTTGCGCTTCCCGGAGTGCCAGGCAGCGCTCGTTTGCAGGCCAAGTTCACCAGCCCGCTCGACGTTTACCGGTCACGGTGACCGCCATCCGGCCGTCACCCGGCTGTCACTCCAGGCCCAGCGCAGTGCGCGGCCTGCGGCCGCTTTCCTGCTGGCGGCCGCTGTCCGGTCGGCTCGCCGGCCAGGATCGCGAGCGCGGCGCGCTGTCGCTGATGATCGTGATCTTGTTTGTCGCGCTCGCCGCGCTGGCCGGGATCGTGGTCGACGGAAGCGCGAAGCTGGAGGCAGACCAGAACGCGGTTGCGCTGGCGCAAGAGGCGGCCAGGGCCGGCGCCACCACCGTAGCTCAGTCCAGCGCGTACTCCGCCGGCTCGTTCGTCGTGAGCCAGCAACAGGCGCTTGATGCCGCGCGCAGCTACCTCATCGCGGCTGGTTACGGCCGGTACACGGTGATGGCGGTCGGCACCCGCGCGATACGGGTCAGCGTGACCATCACGGAGCCGACCAGGTTCCTGTCGTTGATTGGGCTGGATTCGGTAAGCTGCACCGCCACAGCTACCGCGACACTGGTGACCGGCGTGACACGAGGGACGCAGTGACGCGCGCACGCAGGTTCGCCACCGGGCTGGCCGCAGTCGCGGTGCTCGCCTGCGCGGTCGCCGGCCTGCCGTTGGTGCTGTACCGGTTCGGCGGCTCGCCGTTGCCTCACCACATTGCCAGCTGGAACCAGCTAGGGGAAATGCTGGACCGGCCGGCCGACGGGAGCTTGCTGCTAGCGGTCATCCGGGACTGCTCGTGGCTTGCCTGGCTGCTGTTCACCGGCTGTGTGCTCGTCGAGGCACAGGCGGCGATTCTCGGCCGCCGGCCGCCGGCGCTCCGTCTCGGCGGCATGCAGGGGGCAGCCGCATACCTTGTTGCGGTCGCTGCGCTCGCTTTCGCGGCACCGCCGGCCGTTGTCACGCTGTCGGCGTCGGTTACTGCGCTCAGCAGCCACCACGGCTCGCCCGCCCCGGCCACCAGGCTTGTCACTGTCCGGCCTGGCGACTGTCTCTGGTCCATCGCGCAGCGTTACCTGGGCGCAGGCGACCGGTATCCGGAGATCGTGAGGCTGAACTCCGGCAAGGACATGGGCGACGGCCAGGTATTCGCGAACCCAGCCCTGATCGAACCCGGCTGGCGGCTGCTCCTGCCTGCCGGCGGCTCCCGCAGCCATTCGAGTGCGCGTCACGCTGTGCCCGGCCGCGCACGGGGCGATCAGCATCCCGGCCATGCCACTAAGGACCCGCTCTACCGTCGTCGGCATCCGGCCGCCTGGCTGCCCGCCCCCGAGAAGGCCAGCGATCATCCAGCGAGCCGTTCTTCCGGCGGGAACGGGCTAGTAACCGCACCACGCGGCTCGTCCCTTCCTGCCGTTGCCAGTCAGGCACCGGGCGCCCTTGGCTTCGCGAGTGCGAGCGAGCCCGGATATCGGACCTCAGCGAGCGCAGACCAGGGATCCGGTCAGCTGCCGCAAGCGGCGGTCTTCAGCACGGGGATGCTGGCCGGCGCGGTGCTCACTAGCCTGACGCGGCTTCGCCGGAGGCAATCGCAGCATCGGCGCCGCGGCCGCCGGATAGCCCTGCCCGCCGACCCCGGTGTCCTGGCGGCCGAGCAGCGGCTCCGCGCCGCCGGCCCAGCGCAGGCCGTCCCGCTGGAGAGCCTGCAGGACGCATTGGCCAGCCTCGAGGCCGGCCTCACCGGCGCCGGCCAGCAACTCCCGGAGATCGTCGGCCTGCATGTCACGCCCGACGTTCTCGAAGTGCTGCTCGCCGGGCCCGCGCCGGAGGCACCGCCGCCGCCGTACAGCATCAGCCCCGGCCGCCAGGGAATGTGCTGGGCCCTTGAGCTCCCGGCAGCCGGCCCCATCGATCCGGCAGGCAGACAGGCTGGGCGAACGGCGCGGCCAGCCGGCCATCTGCTGCCCGGCCTGGTCACCGTGGGCGCGACCGACGCCGGGTACCTGCTCCTCGACTTGGAGTCGTTGCAGGTGACCGGATGTGACGGCCCGCCCGAACTGGTCGACCGGGTCATCTCGACGGCAGCGACCGAGCTCGCCACTGGTCAGTGGAGTTCCTGGTACGAGCTGATCCTCGTCGGCTGTGACGAACTCGAGGTTCTCGGTCGCGCAGAGCACTGCCGCACGCTGGATGAGGCACTGTCGATGCTCGGCGCTCGCTGTGCGGCTGCCGGGCCGCGGATCGCCGCGCATGCCCCCGCGGACGTTAGGGAGTTGCGGCTGGCCGAGCCTGACAACGAGGACTGGGGGCTGACGATCCTCGTCAGCCGGGTCGAGCCGACGCCGTCGCAGCTCGAGCGCCTGCTCGAACTGGCCGAGGATGGCCAGGGCGGGATCGCCGCGCTCGTGGCAGGCGATCAAGAGGCTGCGCACGGCCGGATGGCGCCGACGGTGCTGCAGCTAGCGCCAGACCCGCAGGAGCCTGACGGGATTATCGCCAATGTGGTGCCGCTGCAGGTCACCGTACGGCCGTGCGCTCTATCGGCAGCCGACTACGACGCCATCACGACGCTTTTCGGGGTCGCCGCAGACCTCGACGACGTCAGTCCGGCAGACGAGCCTTACCGGGCATACGCCGCGCCCCCGTTCCTTCCGGCCGCGCTGTCGCAGGTCACCGCGGATGCAGGGCAACAGGCTGAAGTGGAAGCCGGGCACCCGCCGCCGTGGCCTGCTGCGGGCGAGCCACTGCGGGTCAAAGTCCTGGGCGCTTTCACGATCACGGGCGCAGCTGAGCAGTTGCAGCCCAAGCAAGCGGAGCTGGTACTTGCCCTCGCGCTCGCGAGGCCGGCTGGCTTGGCCAATTCCGCCCTGTGCGCCATCCTCGGTACCGATCCGGATCATCCTAAGCCGGGCGACTCCGTCCGGCAGATCATTACCAGGACCAGGCGCCGCCTCGGAGCGGCCAGCGACGGCCGGGAGTACATCATCCACGCCGGGAACGGGCATTACCTGCTGCATCCAGCGGCGTCGCTGGACTGGGCGGAGTTCCGCGAGCTCACCGCCTCTGGTAAGACAGCCGATCTGCGCACGGCCGTTTCGCTGATCGGCGGGCAGCCGTTCACCGGCAGCTACTTCTGGTGGATCGACGTTCCGTTGATCGAGACCGTGCGCGCCGAACTCGCGGACGCGGCCGAGACGCTTGCCGAAATCGAACTCGCGGGCGGCTCGCCGCGCGCCGCTGCACGTGCGGCACGAACGGGCTTGCTCGCCGAACCGTCGGCCGAGCAGTTGTGGCGCGCGCTCATGCGGGCCGAGCATGCGGCAGGCAATCGGGCCGGGGTTGCCGAGGCGTGGAACCGCTGCCTTGATGCAATCGAGGACATCGCGCCCGGCGGCGAGCCGCACCCCGACACGGCCGCACTGTACTGGCAGCTCACCGCCCGGACACGGCAGCACGAGCCGGCTCGCTAGCCGGGCGTCCTGGCGCGCCCGCTAGGACAGTTGTTGAGACCGAAGGCTGGCGGCCTGGTCTCGGAACGGGACGGCTGGAAGCCCAGCGTCGAAGGTAGCCGCCGAGATTGCCGTTATGGTTTCGGCTGCCTTGGCATCTTGGAGCCATGGGTTCCGGGCTGTAGCCTGGCCGAAAATGGCCACGAGGAGGCCTAAGCCGTGATTAAGAACTGGGCAAGAGCACTCCGCCGACCGACGTTCGCGCTGACGGTACTGGCGGCCGGCGCATTAGTTCTGTCAGCGTGCAGTACCGCTTCGGCGCCAGCCTCGGCGAATGGAGCCAGGCAAAAGGGCGGCACCGTCACTTGGGCCGAGGGAGCCGGGACGCCACCCAACTACATCTTCCCGCTGGAGGCGCCGGCCTACTACACCGGCGCGAACAGCGAGGACTTCTCCTACCTCTTCTGGCTGCCGGTCTACTGGTTCGGCCAGGGAACCTCGCCCACCATCAACTGGTCGCTCTCGCTCGGCGATAAGCCAGTCTATTCAGACCATGGCCGGGTGGTGAGCATCCAGCTCAAGCCGTACAAGTGGTCCGATGGCAAGCCGGTCACCGCTCAGGATGTGGTGTTCTGGATGCAGCTCATGGAGGCCAACAAGGACAACTGGGGGGCCTACGTGCCGGGTGGTTTCCCGGACAACGTGACCTCGGTTCAGGCGAGCGGCGAGCACACCATCGTGTTCCACCTGAACGGCACGTACTCGAGCCTCTGGTTCACCTCCAACGAGCTATCCCAGCTCGTGGCGATCCCGCAGCAGGTCTGGGACAAGACCTCGGCCAGCTCTCCGGTGGGCAACTACGCGGCCACCACGGCAGGCGCCAGAGCTGTCTACAACTTCTTGAACAGCCAGTCCAAGGATCTCTCCACCTACGCCACCAATCCGCTCTGGCAGGTGGTCGACGGGCCGTTCCGGCTGAGCGGCTTCACCTCCACGGGCGAGGCCACGCTCGTGCCCAACCGGTCATACTCGGGCTCAGGCCAGTCGGTCATCTCCAAACTGGTGGAACTGCCCTTCACCTCGACTGCGGCTGAGTTTAACGCGCTGCTCGCCGGTAACACGCTGGACGTCGGTTACCTGCCGGTAAGCGATCTCAAGGCGGCCGCCCGGCTGAAGGCCGCGGGCTACGATCAGCAGCCGCAGAAGACGTGGTCGATCACCTACATTGACCTGAACTACCACAACCCAACGGCCGGGCCGCTCTTCCGTCAGCTGTACCTCAGGGAGGCCATGCAATACCTGATTGACCAGCCCGCCTATATCAAGGACATCCTGGGCGGTGCGGGCTGGCCAACCTATGGGCCGGTGCCGAGCTACCCGCCCAGCTCCTACATCAGCACGGCCGAAAAGTCGAACCCGTTCCCTTACAATCCCGCCGAGGCGGTCGCCCTGCTGCGCGACCATGGGTGGGCGATTCATCCGGGGAGTGCCGACGTCTGCGTGCGTCCCGGTACCGCTGCCAGCGATTGCGGTCCTGGCGTGGCCAAGGGGGCGAACCTCGCCTTCAAGATGCTGGTCAATTCGGGAACCACCTCAGGTGCGGCCATGGCCCAGGTCATGCGATCGTCCTGGGACACCGCGGGCATTCAGGTCACGATCAGCTACGAGTCGGGCAATGATGTATTCGCGGCGGTTAACGGCTGCCTGGGATCGTCTCCCTCATCGTCGGCCTGCTCCTGGCAGGCCGGGGACTCAGGGGCCGGCGGTATCTCGTGGTTCTACTCCGACGACTATCTGCCGACCGGCGGGGATCTCTTCGCGACCGGCGGGACCTCCAACTCCGGGCAGTATTCGAACCCGGCCATCGACAAGCTGATCACTCAGACGCACGCCTCGTCCAGCCTGTCGGTCTTCGACAACTACGAGAACGCCCTGACCCGGCAACTTCCGGTGCTCTGGGTGCCGAGTACAGCGTCGGTTATCGCGTGGAAGAGCAACCTCCACGGGATTCTCCCGCTGTCCTCGGTCTACAGCATCACTCCCTGGACCTGGTACTTCACCGGCTAGAACGAGATGCTGGCCAGGCGGGCGGGTATCCGGTGACGGTGCCCGCCCGCTCTGGTGAGCCCTTGGGCAGGCCACTAGCGCTGCCGAAGCCTGACCTCAAGGGAATCCCGGAGAGCGTCCCCGACGAAGTTGAAGGCGATCACGATCAACACGATGGCGACGCCGGGCGGATAGATCAGCCACCAGTAGCCGTCGTAGATGTAGTTGAGCCCGTCGGAGAGCATTTGCCCCCAGTTCGCCGCCGGCGGCGGTGGCCCCAGGCCAAGGTAACTGAGGGACGCCAAGAGCAGGATCGAGTCGGCCACGGCCAGGGTGGTCTGCACCACCAGAACCCCGATTACGTTGGGGACCACGTGGCGCGCGATGATCCGCCAGCCGGTGTTGCCGACTCCCCTGGCCGCTTGCACATAATCCCGCGTCCGGATCGCAAGGGTTTCGCCGCGCACCAGCCGGGCTGGAACCAGCCACGCCACCACGGCAATCACCGCGATCATGATCGGGATCGTCGGAGTGATGATGCTGGCTAGCAGGAGCAGGAGGAGTAGGGCAGGGAACGCAAGCAGAGAGTCGAGAACCCGCATCATGAGTCCGTCGATCCAGCCGCCAACGAACCCGGAGATCGATCCGTAGACCAAGCCGACCAGGCTGGCCAGGACGGCGGCCGCGATCCCGATCTCCAGCGAAGACTGGCCACCTACCATGAGGCGGCCGAGCTCGTCGTAGCCGACTTGATCGGTACCGAGGAGGTGCGCGCTACTCGGCGCCAGCGTCGCCTGGGTGACATTGGTATTGATCTGGTTGGTGTGGTAGACGAGCGGCCCGACGAAGGAAAACAGCGCCATGACGACGATGATTCCGAGGCCGACGACAGCGAGCCGGTTCTGCGTGAAGACGCCGAGAATCAGCCGCCACAGGCTGCCCACGGCCGCGGTCTCGCCGCCCTCGGGACCCTGGGTCAGGAGCTTGGCCGGCTCCGGCGGGGGCTGGCCGACGATCATGGTCATGGCGGGGTGCCTCCTGCGCTGGGGGAGGGGCAAACAAGGCGGCTACCCGGAGACATCGCGAAGCCCTGCGCCGTCATCCGACCCGGATGCGCGGGTCGACTACGGCGTACAGGATGTCGGCAAGCAAGTTGCCCACGACCGTCGCTACTGCGATGACGATAGTGAAGCCCATGAGCACCGGATAGTCGCGCGTCGTGGCTGCATTCCAGAACAGCAGACCCATGCCCGGGTAGTTGAACACCGACTCGGTGATGATAGCCCCAGACACGACGGCGGGGAGGCTGAGGCCGATCAGGGTGATGATCGGGATCATGGAGTTGCGCAGCACATGGTGGAACAGGACCCGCCACTCGGACGCACCCTTGGCACGTACCGTGCGCACGTAGTCCTGGACCAGGTTCTCGACGGACGACGACCGCATGAAACGGCTGTAGGCCGCGATGCTCACCACCGCGAGGGTGACCACCGGAAGGATGAGAGCGCTCGGTTGCTGGAGCACCACCCCGATGGTTGCGCCCTGCGGGGCTTCGGGCGGCAGCAAATGCAGGCTGACGGAGAAAGCCATGATCAGCAGGATGCCCAGCCAGAAAGTCGGCATCGAGTAACCGACGAAGGAAGCGCCGGTCAGCACGTAGTCGATTGAGCGGTTACGCCGGAACGCCTGGAGTATGCCGAGCGGAATGGCCACCACGATCGCGAGGGCAACAGCCAGGCCGACTAGCAGCGCCGTTTTGGGCAGGTCCTGCGCGAGCAGCGCGTTGACCGTCTGGTTGTAGTGGTAGGAGTAGCCGAGATTGCCGTGCAGCAGGTTGTCTATGTAGTGCCAGTACTGAACGAAGATCGGCTTGTTGTAGCCGTTCGCCACGATGAAGGCGTGCACCTGCTCGGGGGTGACTCGGGGTCCGAGGAGGGCGCGAGCCGGGCCGCCTGGCAGCAGGTGGCTGATGATAAAGACAACAATTGTCACCCCGATGACGACTAGCACGGCCTGCCCAAGCCGGCGAATCAGGTAGGTCGTCACAGGGTCACCCTAATGCAGCGGGTTATGCACGGAGCCTCGAAGCGCGGGACGTGCTCACCCTCGGTGCAGGTGGCCGGCTGGAGCGGCCCGAAGCGGACTCGGAACAGCCGTCGCTGTGCTCGACATTGGCGCAGTCGCGCTGCGGTTCCCCGGCCCTGATAATGGTGAAAGAGCACGGCCTGGAAGTGTCAGCGAAGTTTCCGCAGGCGGCAGGGATCTGGCAGCCAGTAGTCTGCACAGATCACGTCGGTTTGCCGAGGATTGCGAGGCCCCGTGGCGAGCCTGCTCGAGGTGGAGGACCTGCGGACCGACATCCGGATGCGGAAATCGACGGTCCAGGCGGTCGACGGTGTGTCCTTGACGATCCAGCCCGGGGAGACCGTCGGGCTGGTCGGGGAGTCAGGGTGCGGGAAAACCATGACCGGGCTGTCGGTGATGCGGCTGCTTCCCGCGGGAGGCCGGGTGGTCGGGGGGAGCATCAAGCTTCAGGGCCGGGATCTCACCACGGCGCCGGAGAGCGAGATGCGCCGCATTCGCGGGAACGACATCGCGATGGTGTTCCAGGATCCGATGACGTCCCTGGACCCGACCATGACCGTAGGCGACCAGATCGCCGAGGCGGTGCGGATTCACCGCGACGTGACGCAGAAGCAGGCACTCGAGCGGGCGGCGGAGGTCCTGACTTTAGTAGGAATGCCTCGTCCGCTGGAGCGGCTGGGGAGTTACCCGCATCAACTCTCGGGTGGAATGCGCCAGCGGGTAGTGATCGCTATCGCGCTCGCCTGCGAGCCGAAACTGCTCATCGCCGATGAGCCGACGACCGCACTGGACGTGACCATTCAGGCCCAGATCCTGGAGTTGCTTGACGACCTGAAGACCCGCCTGAACATGGGGATGCTGCTGATAACCCATGACATGGGGGTCATCGCGGGGCGGGCCGACCGGGTCATGGTGATGTATGCCGGCCGGATCGTCGAATCGGGCGATGCCGAGATGATCTTCCACAGCATGCGCCATCCCTACACCCAGGCACTGCTGCAGTCGATCCCCGACGTGGTGACCGACCGCAGCCAGGTGCTCTACAGCATCCCAGGGCTGCCTCCCGACCTTTCCCGGCCACCCGGCAACTGCCGCTTCGCCCCCCGCTGCCGCTATGCCCAGCCCAGGTGTGCGGATGAGGATCCGCCGCTGGTGGCAGAGAACCTCGCACGCCGTTACGCCTGCTTCTACCCGGTGAACGGCAGGCAGGCAGGGCAGCAGGCCACCGCCGGCCAGGAGACCGCTGCCGCCCTGGAGACCGCCCCGGTCGGCGTGACAGACGGTACCGCCGAGTTGCCAGTTGCGGATGGCCCGGCGGTAGCGAGGGTGAGAGTGGTCGCGACCGAACCCGCGCTGGCTTCGCCGGCCACCCCCGGTGACCTCATTGGCGTGATCCCTGACCCGCTGCTCGTCCTGGAGCACGTCGTAAAGGAATTCCCGATAACCCGCGGTGTCCTGCAGCGCCGGGTCGGCTCGGTGAAGGCTGTCTCTGACGTGTCGTTCGAAGTTGGCCGCGGTGAGACCTTCGGCCTGGTGGGCGAGTCCGGATGTGGCAAGACCACCTTGGGCCGGCTAATCGTGGCGCTGGAGAAGCCGGACTCGGGAAGTATCCGTTTCGACGGCGTCGAGGTTCCCCGGCTCACCGGCAGGTCGCTGCGGGAGCAGCGACGTGATCTCCAGCTGATCTTTCAGGACCCATACTCTTCGCAGGATCCGCGGATGAGAGTCGTCTCCATCCTGCGCGAGCCGTTGATCTCGCAGCGGATCGGCACCAGGAAGGAACAGCACGACCGCATCCGGGACCTGCTCAGCGAAGTCGGGCTCACGCCGCGGGCGATGGAGTTGTACCCGCACGAGTTCTCCGGAGGGCAGCGGCAGCGCATCGGCTTCGCCCGGGCGCTCACCCTTCAGCCCCGGCTGATCGTCGCCGATGAGCCGGTCTCGGCCCTGGATGTGTCGATCCAGTCACAGGTGCTGAACTTGATGCGACGGCTCCAGAGTGAGCGGGAATTGACGTACATCATCATTTCCCACGACTTGTCGGTAATCCGCTATCTGGCGGATCGGGTCGGGGTCATGTATCTGGGAAAGCTCGTGGAGATCGGGCCGAGCACCGAGATCTATGAGCGCCCGGCCCACCCCTACACTGCAGGACTGCTCCAGGCGGTGCCATTCCCCGACCCGGTCAGGGAGCGGGCCAAAGACAAGCACGCGGCCATGAAGGGGGAGCTACCGTCCGCGGTGAATCCGCCAGCCGGCTGCCGGTTCCGCACCCGCTGCCCGCTCGCCCAGGACATCTGCGCCGAGCAGGAGCCCGGCTTCCGGACGTTCGGGGTGCGCAGCCACCTGGCCGCATGCCACTTCCCCCTGCAAACCGCCAGCGAGCCGAGCGCCGGGTCCAAGGCCTCTCTGGGGCTGCTGCCTGGCGGGCTCGCCTCGTGACGGTGCCCTTGCCTGGTCGCTCACTCGCGGCCAGCGCGCTTCGGTCCTAACGCCGTGGACAGGCTGCCGGCTAGCCGGCTACCGAGATCTCGCCGATGCCGGCTGTCGCGTCGACGTCATATCTGTTCGTCGCCTGTGCCCAGCCGGGCGACATCAGCACCGTGCCGCGGCCGAGGCCAGTGTGGGCCTGGCCGGTCAGGGTCGCGGCTGACGCACCGCCATCGAGGCGCAGCCGCGTCGGAACGCCGGCCGGGACGGTCAGGCTTACCTGGCTGGCGCCACCGGCCAAGGTGATCGTGGCCATCCCCGCGGGCCGCGGTAGTGCCAACTGGATCAGGCTCGAGCCGGCCGTGAAGTCGATGCCCGCGATCTTGCCGTTGGTCAGGTTGACCACGGTCTGGCCTGTTCCGCCGTTGAACTGAAGCTGCCAGATGACCGCGGTGCTGAGCTGGACCGACACCGTGCTGGGGCCGTGCTGGCCGGTGCTGAGCAGGGAAAGCTGCACCTGGCCCGTCGAGGAAATCAACTGGGGGCGGATGGCCGCGTTCCCTGGCGTCAGGACCCGCACCAGGTTGCCCGGGATCGCCGCGGCGGTCACGGTGACCGTGGCGGCGCCGGTGACCACGGTCAGCGTGGCATGATGCTGCCCGCTTGCGGGCACCTGTGCGGTGTAGTAGCCAGTGGCGGTGCTGGTGGCGGCCGGGCTGGTGGCCGCGGCGCCGGTAGTCGGCGCGCCGGGGCGCGGCGAGCCGCCGGGGACGATGGCACAGCCCGCGATGGCCCCGCCCGCGATGACGCAGCCAAGGACGGCAGCGCCACCGGCGAGGAGGGCGGCCCTGCCCGCCGGTCGCTTCCGCATTCCCGTCAGATGCCCCTCGTGTACCCGGCTGCCCTGGCGTACCCGGCTGCCCATGGCGTCGTACCGGCCTGCCTGGCGTACCAGCGAATCAGTCCCGCCCGCCGCCCGCTTCCAGCCCGGACCGCGCTCTTGGCTGGCCTTGGCGACTGGCCCGGGTGCTGTTTAGCTTGCCCGGCCGGACCGGGTAAGTACCGCGGATGAGCGCGATCAATGCGGCGAGGCCGGACCGCGACGGTGCCGGAACAGACGGTGCGGGAGTCGACGGTGCGGGCATCAAGGTCGGCTTGCATGCGCTGGGCATCGGTAACGGCAGTAAGCCTGACGTCCTGGCGGCTGTCGCCGAGAGAGCTGACCAGGCGGGCTTTGCCACCCTCTGGTGCGGCGAGCACGTGGTCATGGTGGACCAGCCGGAGTCCCGTCGCGGCCGTCGGCTCCCGGTGATCGTCGGCGAAACCACCGACGCCGCGCTCGGCCGTGTGGCCGCCTTCGGGGATGGCTGGTACGGGTTCAATCTGCCGGCCAGCGAGGTGCCAGGCCGACTGCGGATGCTGGCCGAGCAGTGCGGCCGCCACGGCAGGCGGCTAGCTGACCTGATCATCGCCGTGTCGGTCCGCGACGCCAGCCCGGACGCATTGCCGTCACTCGCCGCGGCTGGCGTTACCGAATTCGTCGTGGTAGCCGAGCCGCCCGCGGCGGCCGGCACGGCGGCGCAACCGGGGCGCATCTCGGTCCGGACAGCCGGCCTGGCAGGGGAAGCCGCCGGGTACGGATAGATTGGGCAGCTAACGGGACCAATCGAAGGGGTCGGGTCGTTCGAAATGCCGCGAACCGCCAGCACGGCCAGCGCGCCGGCCATGTGGAATCCGTTTGCGAACATGGCGGCAGTGGCCGCCGGCACCGTCCAGATTGTCCGCGGTGAGGGCGCGACGGTATACGACTCGACCGGGCGGCCCTACCTCGACGCCATCGCCAGCCTGTGGTACTGCAACGTCGGCCATGGCCGTGCCGAGCTCGCCGATGCGGCTGCGGCTCAGATGCGCGAGCTCGCCGCCTACCAGACCTACGAGGTTTTCTCCAACCCGCCTGCCCAGGCGCTGGCGGCGCGCGTGGCGGAACTCGTGCCCATCGCCGGCGCCAGGGTGTTCTTCACCCCCGGCGGCGGCTCGGACGCGGTCGACACGGCCGCGAAGCTGAGTCGCGCGTTCTGGCGCGCGGTCGGCCAGCCATCGAAGCAGGTGATCATCGGGCGCTCGCATGCCTACCACGGGGTCAACGCCTACGGCACCTCGCTTGGCGGCATCGCGGTCAATGCCGAGCAGTTCGGCCCGCTGGTGCCGCTGGTCGAGCATGTGCCGTGGGACGACGCGGCGGCCCTGGCCAAGATGATCGACCAGGTCGGCGCGGACCGGGTCAGCGCATTCATCTGCGAGCCGGTGGTGGGCGCCGGCGGGGTGTATTTCCCGCCGCCGGGTTACCTGGCGGACGTGCAGCAGATCTGCCGGGATGCCGACATCCTGTTCATCGCCGACGAAGTCATCACCGGGTTCGGCCGGACCGGGGCGTGGTTCGGCAGTCACCGGTATGGCATCGAGCCGGACATGATGACCGTTGCCAAGGGACTGACGTCGGGCTACCTCCCGCTTGGTGCCGTCATCGCGGGTGGCAGAGTAGCCGAGCCGTTCTGGCGCGCCGGGTCGGCGGAGATCTTCCGCCATGGTTACACCTACTCGGGCCACCCGGCCGCGTGCGCGGTCGGCCTGGCCAACCTGGACATTCTCGAGCGCAAGCAGCTCGTTCGCCGGGTAGCTGAGCTCGAGCCCGAGCTCGCCGCGGCGCTCGCGCCGCTGGCCGAGCACGACCTGGTCGGCGAGGTGCGGACCGGCGCGGGCCTGCTCGCGGCGATCGAGTTCGCCGCCGCGGCCAGGGAAGCTGACCCGGGCCTCGGCGCCAGGGTGGTAGCCGAGGCACGGGAGCGCGGTGTCATCACCAGGCTGCTGCGCGGTGTGGCGCTCCAGGTGTCGCCGCCGTTCGTCATCTCGACTGCGGAGCTGCGCCAGCTGGCCGAGGTTCTGGTAGCCGCACTCGACGCCTCGCTGCGGTAGCCGGTCCACCTGGCTCCTCAGCCTGGACCGGCGGCCAGCTCTTCTGGGTGCAGCGCCCTGAGCACGCAGAACTCGTTCCCGTCTGGATCGGCCAGCACCACCCAGGTGGACTCAGCGCCCTGCCCGATGTCGACCCGGCGCGCCCCGAGCGCCTCGAGCCGGGCTACTTCGGCGGCCTGGTCCTTCGGCCGCAAGTCCAGGTGCAGGCGGTTCTTTGCAGCCTTGTCCTCTGGCACCTTCAGGAACACGATGTCCGGCGCGGCGCCTTCCTCGGGGCTGCCCTCAGGCGGTTCGAGGCACACTTCGTCGTCGTCCTCGAATGTCCGGCGCCAGCCCAGGGCGCCCTCCCAGAACGACGCGATCTGCTTTGGGTCGCGGCTGTCAACGCTCACATTCTGAATGCGAATATCCATGCGGCCGACTCTGGCGCTCGCCAAGCGGCATGTCCACCGGAAATCGCCGCGCAACTGGCCAGCGCGCGGTCCGCTAGATTGGCTCAATGGCCGTGCCAGCTCAGTCACCGGATCGTGGTAGGCAGATGATGGCCGGAGTGCCGCCGTTCCCGCCGGAATCGCTGGTGACGCTGGGGAACTGGCAGGAACCGCCGTTCAACAGATGGGCGTTCCAGCACATCCGCGAGCTCATCCCGACCGCCAGGATCAGCCGCGGTGACGGGGACCCGCGGCCGCTGCCGCTCGCGCAGCGCGATCTGTCCGGGCTGCGGTTCCGCTCGGGGGACCGCGACCTGACGGTTGGGGAGATGCTTGCTGAGACCTTTACCGACGGGTTCCTGGTGCTGCACCGTGGCCGGATCGTCACCGAGCAGTACTTCAACGGCATGGAGCCAGACACGCCGCACCTGCTGATGTCGGTGTCGAAGTCGGTGGTCTCGTCGGTCGCTGGCGTCCTGGCAGCCACGGGTCAGCTGGACGTATCCGCGCAGGTTGACAAGGTCGTGCCCGCGCTGGCCGGCACGTCGTTCCAGGGCGCGACAGTCCAGCACCTGCTGGACATGCGGGCAGGCACGCACTTCGACGAGACCTATGACAATCCCGAATCTGACGTGCGGACGTATGAGCGGGTGTACCTGTGGCGGCCAGACGGTGAGCAGCCGCGGCCCGCAGACGCGCTGCAGTACTTCGCGACGCTGTACAACGACGGCGAGCACGGCGGCCCGTTCCGGTATCGCTCGATCCTGACGGACGTCCTGGGCTGGGTGCTGGAAGCGGCCGCCGGCGCACGGTTGCACGAGCTGATCTCCCGGCTGGTGTGGCAGCCGATGGGAGCGGAGTTCGACGCCGAGATCACCGTAGACGCGCACGGCAACGCCATGGCGGACGGCGGGATCTGTGCCACGCTGCGCGACCTGGGCCGGTTCGGCCTGTTGTTCGCCGGCGGCGACGACACTGGCCACGCTCTCGGTCACCGGGTCGTGCCGGCCGCCTGGATCAGCGACACGATTGCCGGCGCACCCGACGGCGCACGGGCCTTTGCCGCGAGCGGCGAGGCGCCGGGATTCCCCGCTGACGCGCACTACCGCAACTGCTGGTGGGTGCGTGAGCCATCGGTGCCGTTCTTCTACGCCTCGGGCATCAACGGCCAGAACGTGTTCGTGCACGTCCCGAGCCAGACCGTGGTGGTAAAGCTGTCGACCTGGCCGACTGCGCTCAGCTCGAAGATCCGGGTCACCACCGACGCGGCACGGGCAATCGCTGAATCGCTCGCCGGGCAGGCCTGACCAGCCCCGTTCCCGGCTTCAAACGTTGAGCGCGGGTTCGTCAAGTTTGGAACACGAGGCAGGGGGAACTTGCTCCCGCCGTCGCGAGTGACTCCATACTGGTTAGCGGATCATTAACTTGGGCAAAGGTGGGGCGATGCGGTTGAGGTCTGGCGTAGCGATCGACCTAGGCACGGTCAACACGCTTGTCTACGTCACCGGCCGCGGGGTCGTCGTAGCGGAGCCATCGGCAATCGCGATCAGCCGGAGGACCGGCGCCGTCGTTGCCGTCGGTGCCGCCGCCGATGCACTCAGTGGCAAGGAGCCAGAGGAGATCGAGGTCATCAATCCGCTCCGTGACGGAGTGATCGCTGACCTGGATGCTACGGTAGCGATGCTGCAGGCGTTCCTGCGCCGGGCGCGAGTGCGGCGCAGGCTGCGCAAGACCACGGCGGTCGTCTGCCTCCCGGTCGAGGCAACCTACGTCGAACGACGGTCTGTCGCGGCAGCAGTGGAGGCGCTCAAACCGCGCTGCGCCGTTCAACTGGTGGACGAGCCCGTGGCGGCAGCGGCTGGCGCCGGATTCGACCTGCCAGCGGGATCGGGTGCGTTCGTCATCGATGTCGGCGGCGGAACCACTGAGGTCGCCGTGCTGGCCGGGGGGCATGTTGTCCGCGCGCGTTCGCTTCGCGCAGGCGGCAACGTGATGGACGACGCGATCATCCGCGCCGTCCGGGTCGAGCACGACCTGCTCATCGGCCGCAACGCGGCCCGCAACCTGAAAATGACCCTTGGCCTGGCTGACGGGGCAGCCACGGAGTCAGAGACAGTCGGCGTGGATGCGGCCCGCCGGGTGCCACGGTCGCAAACGGTCTCCGCGAAGCTCGTCGCCGCCGCCATCGAGCCGACCGTGTCAGCCATTACCAGCTCAGTGGAGGAACTGCTGTCCGACATCCCGCCGAACCTCGCCGAGGAAGTGGTCCGCGGCAAGATCCGGCTGGCTGGCGGTGGCGCGCTGCTGCCGGGCCTGGCATTCCGGATCGAGTGTGCGGCTGACATCGCGGTCATGGTCGTGGACGATCCGCTGCGCTGCGTCATCCGCGGTGCGGCCAGGATTCTCGAGCAGGGCGCGGCACCTGCGCTCGCCGCGCCCTAGGGTGCTACCCGGCGAGCACAGGAGATCACGGCCGCCGCGCTGCGGTCGATGTCCTCTTCGGTGGTGCACCAGCCGCTTACGCTCACCCGCATGGCCCGGATGCCGTGCCAGGTGGTCGGCCCGCACCAGCACGTGCCGTCGGCCTGCACTTCCGCGATCACCGCGTCAGTCCGCGCTGCCTCGCCGAATGACACCAGCACCTGGTTGAGTACCACGTGGTTCAGTGGCTCGAAGCCCGCGGCCAGCATCGCGCCAGCGAACCGTCCGGCCAGGCGGCAGCTCCGCTCGACGAGCCCAGCGACCCCGTCGCTGCCGAGGCTAGCCAGCGCCGCCCACACCTCGACGCCGCGGGCACGCTGTGAGGACTGCGGTGTCAAGGCCATGCCTTCGGCGGCACCGCCGGGCAGGTAGGCAGCCGACGCTTCCATCGCGGCGGCGAGCGCGTCCCGCGAGCGGACCAGCGCGACACCGCAGTCGTAGCTGGTGTTCAGCCACTTGTGACAGTCGGTGGCCCAGGAATCGGCCTGCTCCGCGCCGGCCACCTGATCACGCAGGCCCGGCGAGGCGGCCGCCCACAAGCCGAACGCACCGTCAACGTGAACCCACGCCTCGTTCTCCCGAGCCCAGTCGACCAGCGGCCCGAACGGGTCGCTCGCCCCGGTGTTCACGTTCCCGGCCTGCAGGCAAACGATGGCCGGGGCATCCAGCCGGGGCAGCGCGCGAACCTCGATCCGCCCCTGGTGGTCGACCGGGAGAACCGTGGCCCGGTCCCGGCCGAGGCCGGTGAGGCCGAGTGCCTTGCGCACGGTCGTGTGCACCTCCGCGCCGACGACGACGGTGACCGGCGGCGCGCCTACGAGGCCCTGCCCGGCTGCGTCGAAGCCGTGCCGGGTGAGTACCGCGTCGCGCGCCGCGGCCAGGCAGGTGGCGTTCGCCATCGTCGCGCCGGTCACGAAACTGCCCGCCGTGCCGGGGGGCAAGCCGAGCAAGCCGGTGATCCAGCGCAGCGCCACGGCATTGAGGCGGGCGGCAACGGGCGACATCATGCTCAGCGCGGCGTTCTGGTCCCAGGTCGACGTCAGCCAGGACGCCGCCTGGGCGACCGGCAGGACGGCACCGGTGACGAAGCCGAAGTACCGCGGGCCGTTTGAGGCGACGGTGGCTGGCGACCCGACATCATCGAGCAGGCGCAGCACCTCGCGCGCCGCAATCGGGGCCCGCGGCAGCTCGAAGTCCAGCTCGGCAAGCCCGGCAACCGCCGCGGCGTCGGGCGCGACGGGCCGGCCTGCGACCCCGGCGAGGTAGGCCAGCGAGCGGTCGAGGGCGTCGTGCAGCAGGCCGGGGCGTCCCGCCAGGATGGCGCCGATGTCCAGTCCGGCTTCTGACATGCGGGGCCTCCGTTTCTGGCCGCCCCGAGGGCGGCGTTAGCCTGCGCCTGGTCTTAGCCGTCGGCTGCCCATCGCTAACAGCGGAACTCTCACTAATCTAGTAAAGATCTTCAGAAAGCGGGCCTTGCCTGGCATGGCGGACTGCGCGAGGGCAATATGCCGGTTGCGTCCGGCTCGGGCTCAAGCGGTCACTAACTAGGTGGTGACCACGGCGAAACTCTCGGTTAACGTCGATGACAAGACCCGGTCGCTGTCGCTCCGGCCGGCAGTCGTTACGGCGCTGGAGGTACCGATGGACGACATCGGTGACAAGTTCCTTGAGCTGATCCATGAGCTAGCGGAAGTGGCGAGCACCGTCACCGTCGAGCGGGCGCTCGCCGAGTTCGACGAGACGACGCTGCAGGTGTTCTGGAAGAAGTGGCCGCACCTTTCGGGGTGGAACGGCCGGTTGTGGGCACTGCTCTCGGCTGAGCTAGCCGGCCCTTCGGCCCAGGTCGCAGACCCGGAACTGGACGAGACCGGCGGAAGCGGCTAACCCGATGACGACCCTCCGGGATGTCATGGACACCGCCGTGATCACGACGACGCCGCAGGCGCCGGTCGCGCAGGCCGCGGCGGCGATGGTGGCAGCGAGCGTCGGGTCGGCGATCGTCATGCAGGGCTCGTTCCTGGCCGGAATCATCACCGAGCGCGACGTACTGAGGGCGGCGGCGTCGGGACAGGACCTGCGCAACTCGCAAGTCGCCGAGTGGATGACGCCGGATCCGCAGTCGGTGAGCCCGGACGCTTCACCAGAGGAGGCAGCTCAGATCATGCTCCTCAACGGCTTCCGGCATCTGCCGGTCGTAGCAGGACGCGACCTGTGCGGCGTCGTTACTCTCCGCGACCTGTTCGCTGCCCGGATCCGCCGCTAACCTAGTGCGATGAGCCGGCCGCCGCGGCGCGCAGCGATCGGTACAGCAGTTGCTGATCGCCGAGACGGCGGCGGAGTTCGCGCTCGAGGCCGCCGATCGGGACGAGGTTCTGCGGCGCGCGTGGGTCCTTGTGCGGCGAACTGGCCAGCGGTGGCAGTACCAGCGCGCTGAGGTCGGCAAGCCGCGTTACCTCCGGAACGGGCAGGTCGGCCGAGCACTCCAGCCGGACGACCCCGGACCAGGGCGCACCTGGCGGTCCGGGCAGGCGCAGGTACCAGGAGTTACGCCGCCAGGAGGTGCCCATGGTGAACGCCGGGGTGCGCTGACCGGGCCCGAGCTCGCCGACGACTGCGGCCTGCTGGGCCGGCAAGTACGTGGTGTGATGCGTCTTGATGAAGCCGATGGTGGCGTCCAGGTGCGTCCGGCCGCGCAGTGGGCCGTCCACGAACAGCAGGTCGTGAGCGGCCGGATTGCTGTGCCGGAACAGCAGCGCCAGTCGCACCTCGGCATCGCTGAGGTGCCGTTGCAGCGCGAGCGTCAGCTGGTCGATGCCCGGCCCCGGCGCCTTGCTCGCGACGTAGACCGCGTGCCGGCTGTCGATGTCGGCCGTGTCCGGCGCCGCGGTGAACAGGCCGCGCCCGACGGTCACGTCGGTAATCCGGGCCGAGCCGTTGAGGCAGACCAGGCCGGCCGCGTACGAGGCGGCGATGCCAGGGGACGGTTGCGGGCCGGTGCTGTGCACCCAGACGCGCGCATCGATCCGGCGCACGCCATCAAGGAAAAGAATCGTGCCGGGAACGGGCAGGCGCGGGTCAGCCGTCAGCGGTCGCCACTGATCCGCCGGAAACTCCAGGTCGACATCGAGTTCCGCGCTGGACTCCTGCAGCGATTCGCCGTTCATCTC
Source organism: Actinomycetes bacterium (assembly GCA_021792405.1). Lineage (GTDB taxonomy): Bacteria > Actinomycetota > Actinomycetes > Streptosporangiales > Streptosporangiaceae > JAJYUU01. The sequence continues at coordinate 3,104 of JAJYUU010000055.1, read as the reverse complement.
CTCGCCGTAGGACATGCCGTAGCTCGGATCCCACGGATCGACCGAGAACGAGGCCGGCCTCACGCGCGTTCCCTGACGATCGCCGACGTCGCGCCGGTCCGGCTGACGATGAACCGCACCGGCACCCGCTCGGCCAGCTCGGCGACGTGCGTGATGATTCCCACCATGCGATCTGAGTCTGCCGCGAGCCGTTCCAGCGTGCTCGCGACGGTGTCCAGCGTGTCGCTGTCCAGCGTCCCGAATCCCTCATCCAGGAACATCGAGTTCAGCTCTCGCATCCCCGCCGACAGGCCGATGACCTGGCGGGACAGGGCAAGCGCGAGCGCCAGCGAGGCTTGGAAGGTCTCGCCGCCTGACAGCGTATGAACCGGCCGCCTCGCCCCGGCATCCGCGTAGTCGATCACGACGAGGTCGTTGCGCTCGTCCCGGTCGAGCTCGTACTGGCCACCGGAGAGTTCCAGCAGCGTCGCCGACGCCTCGCGGACCAGCGAGTCGAGCGCCTCGCTGCACAGCCACCGCTCGAACGACGTCGCCCGGAGCAGGTTGCCCAGCATGCTCGCGACCAGGCTGTCCTCGCGGTAGGCGGCGATCTGCTGATCCAGCTGGGCTGCCTTCTTCCGGTCCGCGCGGACCTGGTGCAGCTCCGCCTCGGATCGCGCGCGCTGCGCGGCGACCGCGCTCGGGATCCTTGCCGGGTCGCTGACCTCGGTGATGCCGTTCGCGGCGAGCAGGCTGACCAGATCGGCCAGCGCGCCGTCGAATCGCTGCTGCAGCCGTGCGGCCGTCTCGTCGAGCTCGGGCTGGCGCGCCTTGCGCTTGTCGTATTCGGCGTCGGCCCAGCCCACCAGCGCTGTCCAGGCGGCGGCGAGGCTGCTCGCGTCGGCCTCGTCGGCTGCGACTTGACGGCCAGCCGCTGCGGCCGCGCCGACAGCCGGCGCGCCCAGGCCGACGAGCTTATCCCTCGCCGTGCCGAGCGCTGTCCAGGCGCGCTGCTCGTCGGCCACTAGCGCACTCCGGGCTTGCTCGGCGGCGGCGAGCTCGGTCTGCCGGGCAGAGGCTTCCGCTGACGTCCTGGCAATCGCGTCATCGGCGGCGGCGATCGCCTCGAGCTGGCTGACCAGCTCATCCTCCGCCGGGATGCCGGCCATGACCTGCGCGGCCCGCTCGAGCCTGGCCTGCGTCCCGGCCAGCGCTGAGCTGGCGGCGGCCGCCGCCCTGGCCGCGTCCTGGTGAGCCGCCCGAGCGGCGCGCTGCGCCGCGGCCGCTGTGTCGACCGCTGCTGCCGCGGCGTCCAGGTCGGCGGGCGCCTGGCCGGCTGGCATTTCCAGGACGGGCTGGCGGCAGACCGGGCAGTTCTCGCCAACGTGCAGCGTCACTGCCAGGTCCGCGGCCGCGTGCGCTCGCCGGGCGGCCGCCAGCGCTTCGCTGGCCAGGCTGAGCGCCTCGTCGGCAGCGTGCAGCCGGGCGGCGCTGCGCTGCTCGGCGGCGCGCGCGTCCTGCAGCGCTGCCTGCTGTGTCCCGGCCTCGGCCGTCAGCTCTCGCCGGAGCGCGTACATGCCGAGCTGTTGCTGAGTCGCCGTCTTGTCGGGTAGCCGGGCACGGGCCTGCCGGGCTGACTCGGTGAGCCCGTCGGCTTCCTCGCGCCGCTGCCGGCAGGCCGTGACGAGCACCTGCGCGGCGGAAATCTGCTCGGACAGGCCCGGGACTTCCGGGGGCATGCGAAGTGCCGCCAGCAATGCAGCCTCGTTCCCGGTGTCTTGTGAGTCTTGCCGGGCCTTCGCCGCCTGATCGTGCAACTCGGCTAGGTCGGCCAGGCTCTTGTCGACAGCGTCGGCAAGCTTGCCGAGGGCGCGGAGCCGGCTGGCCGCGCGGTCCTCTGCCTCCTGCGTCGCATCCGCGAGCTGGTCACGTGACTGCTGGGCGAGGTCGCAGCGGTTCCTGGCGATCTCGGCACGCTCGCGGGCGCGCTGGCCGATGTCCTTGTAGACGCCGAACGCGAGCAACTCGACGAGCAGCCGCTGCCGGTTGGCCGGCGTCGCGCGCAGGAAGTCCGCGAAGCCGCCCTGCGGCAGCAGCACCGACTGGGTGAAGTGCTCGTAGCTGAGCCCGAGTAGCTCCTGCACCCGGGATTTGACGTTCTCCGGCCCGTCGGCAAGCTGCTCGAGGCTGGCTTCCAGCAACTCCTGCAACGGCGCCTGCGGCGGAATGGCGGCCTCGAGCCGCTCCAGGCGAGCCGCCTTCGTGGTGACCTGGCCCTGCCTGCCGCGCTGCAGTGCGCGGACCGCGACGTAACGCTGCCCGGCGAGCTCGAAGATCAGGCTGACCGTGCAGGCGTTGGCCGACGGGGCGAGGGCGTTGCGGACCTCGCGCTCGTTGTCCCACCGCGGCACCGTGCCGTACAGGGCGAAGCAGAGCGCGTCGATGACCGTGCTCTTGCCCGAGCCGGTCGGCCCGACCAGCGCGAAGAAGTCAACATCAGTGAAGTCGATCTCCGTCGCGCTCCGGTAGGTGCCGAAGCCATCGAGCATCAGGCGTAGCGGGCGCACAGCCACAGTCTGACTGAACGCGCCGCCATTCGTCGGCGGACTCCCGTGTCGGCGTGGCCGCTGCGACTCCCTAGCCCGTTGCTGGCCTCCGGCGACCGATTTGCCCCTTATCTACCCAGCAAGCAACTAGGGAGTCGAACGCAGGCCGCCGGAACCGGAGCCGGCGTCAGTGAGTTCGTCGAGCAGGCTGGCGAACATGCGCTCGACCCGCTCGTCGGCCACGTCCTGTTCCCTCAAGTAGTCGCCGAACAACTGCAGCGGCGTCCGCCCGGCCCGGCTTGGCTTGCCTCCGCCGTGCGTTCCGGGCCGTGGCCGGTGGGCCTCGTCGAGTTGCACCTCCAGCGCGTTGGGCAGCTTCTCCCTGACCAGGTCGCCAAGGCCGGCCCTGGCGGATTCGGCCAGGATGACACGCAGGTAGGCGTCGGGCGCCCGCTCGCCGTCGGCGATGACCTGGTCGAGCGAACCGCGGAGCGTCCGGAGCCGGCGGCCGCCGGTGATGGCTACCCGGCTCGCGTCGGCCCGGATGCCCGGACTGGCCGTCACGATCAGCGCGCCCGG
>JAJYUU010000054.1 GCA_021792405.1 Actinomycetes bacterium | reverse complement strand
CGGCAAACCAGCGGCGCCGCGTCCGCATCGCCTGCACCCGCAGCCGGCCAGGCCGCACCGCTATACGCAGATCACGCTCGGTAACGGGCCGGCCACCCGATCCCGGTTAACCTCGAAGAGCCACTTTGCAGGTGCTGCTCGCGCGGCGCCCTAACCTCCCCGTTCCTGTGAAGTCCCCCGCATGGCACGTCCTGCGGGGGACTTCATGGTTTTCGGCCAGATCATGTCAGCGATCGAGGATCGCTAACTGGCCTGCATCGCGGCGGAGCCGGCGACGCGCTTCGTGACTGCGTGCCTTGACCCCATAGCTGGAGCGCTGGTGCTAGGCGTAGCCGGGCGGAGGCGTTCGGCTGCTTGTGCCTGGAGCGCGGCGGCGTGACGGACACCCCGGCCAGTTCGGGCGTCGGCGCGCGCCTTAACCACCACGTCCGTACCACCCGCCAACCGCAGGCCGACCACCATCGAGACCTGCGAGCACCTGGAACAGCACCTCGGCGGGTTCGCTGCCGAGATGGTCCGAACACCAGACTGTTCGGCCGGGTTCGGCCGGACATGGCCGGGAGGCAGAGTGCGGTGGCGCCCGTAATGAGAGTTTCGTGCGGAAACAGGCGAATATTCGGCAGCCAGCTTCCGGTGGCCGGAACGGCCAGGGCCTTGCGTTCGCTACTGGCGTAGCACAGCGGCGCGGCTTTCGCTGCCGGCGTAGCTGGGAACACTACCTCTTCAGGCCAGGTTGAATGGGGTGAACGCCCTGCTGGCGGGGAACGTTTTGAGTAGTGCGGCAGGCCGCACGTCATGGCGTCGCCGTGCGCACGGGCTAACATGCGGAAGGGACGGGGCAGGACGGGTGCCTCACCGACCGCTCTGTGAGGAGCGACGAGATGTTCGAGAGGTTTACCGACCGGGCGCGGCGGGTTGTTGTCCTGGCACAAGAAGAGGCCAGGATGCTCAACCACAACTACATCGGCACTGAGCACATCCTGCTCGGCCTCATCCACGAGGGTGAGGGAGTAGCCGCTAAGGCACTGGAGTCGCTCGGGATAAGCCTCGAAGCCGTGCGGCAGCAGGTTGAGGAGATTATTGGCCAGGGCCAGCAGGCACCGTCCGGGCACATCCCGTTCACGCCGCGGGCGAAGAAGGTGCTCGAGCTATCGCTGCGCGAAGCCTTGCAGCTTGGTCACAACTACATCGGCACTGAGCACATCCTGCTCGGCCTGATCAGGGAGGGCGAGGGCGTTGCTGCCCAGGTCCTGGTCCGGCTTGGCGCCGACCTCAACCGCGTCCGCCAGCAGGTCATCCAATTGCTCCACGGCTACCAGGGCAAGGAGCCTGCGGCTGCCGGCGCGCCATCCGAGAGCGCGCCGTCCACCTCGCTCGTCCTGGACCAGTTTGGCCGGAACCTGACGGCCGCCGCCCGCGAGGGCAAACTTGACCCGGTCATCGGCCGGGAGAAGGAGATCGAGCGGGTCATGCAGGTGCTGTCCCGCCGGACCAAGAACAACCCTGTCCTGGTCGGCGAGCCCGGCGTCGGCAAGACCGCCGTCGTGGAAGGCCTGGCGCAGAAGATCGTCAAGGGTGAGGTCCCGGAGACCCTGAAGGAGAAGCAGCTCTACACCCTGGACCTGGGCGCCCTGGTGGCCGGCTCCCGGTACCGCGGTGACTTCGAGGAGCGGCTGAAGAAGGTCCTGAAGGAGATCCGTACTCGCGGCGACATCATCCTGTTCATCGACGAGATCCACACCCTGGTCGGTGCTGGCGCCGCTGAGGGCGCGATCGACGCTGCCTCCATACTCAAGCCGATGCTGGCCCGCGGTGAGCTGCAGACCATCGGCGCGAGCACGCTCGACGAGTACCGCAAGCACCTGGAGAAAGACGCCGCGCTCGAGCGGCGGTTCCAGCCGATCCAGGTGGCCGAGCCGACGATCTCGCACACCATCGAGATCCTCAAGGGCCTCCGCGACCGGTACGAAGCGCACCATCGGGTGACCATCACCGATGATGCACTGGTGGCCGCGGCACAGCTCGCCGACCGGTATATAAGCGACCGGTTCCTGCCGGACAAGGCGATTGACCTGATCGACGAGGCCGGCTCGCGGATGCGCATCCGCCGGATGACCGCCCCGCCGGACCTGCGTGATTTCGACGAGCGCATCGCCGATGTCAGGCGCGAGAAGGAGTCGGCGATCGACTCCCAGGACTTTGAGAAGGCCGCCTCGCTGCGTGACACCGAGAAGCAGCTGATCGACAAGAAGGACGCGCGCGAGAAGGAATGGAAAGCCGGCGACATGGACACGCCGGCGGAGGTGAACGAGGAACTCATCGCCGAGGTTCTCGCCACCGCTACCGGGATTCCGGTGTTCAAGCTCACCGAGGAGGAGTCGCAGCGGCTGCTCCGGATGGAGGATGAGCTGCACCGCCGGGTTATCGGCCAGAACGACGCCATCAAGGCGCTGTCGCAGGCCATCAGGCGGACCAGGGCCGGGCTGAAGGACCCGAAGCGGCCCGGCGGCTCGTTCATCTTCGCCGGGCCGTCCGGGGTCGGTAAGACGGAGCTGTCCAGGACGCTCGCGGAGTTCCTGTTCGGCGACGAGGACGCGCTCATTCAGCTCGACATGAGCGAGTACATGGAGAAGCACACGGTATCCCGGCTGTTCGGCTCCCCGCCTGGCTATGTCGGGTACGAGGAGGGCGGCCAGCTGACCGAGAAGGTCAGGCGCAGGCCGTTCTCCGTGGTCTTGTTCGACGAGATCGAAAAGGCGCACGGCGACATCTTCAACTCGCTGCTGCAGATCCTGGAAGACGGCCGGCTGACCGACGCCCAGGGCCGTGTGGTCGACTTCAAGAACACCGTCATCATCATGACCACCAACCTCGGCACCAGGGACATCTCCAAGGGCGTCACGGTAGGCTTCGGCGCGGCCAGCGAGTCGAAGGGCTCGTATGACCGGATGAAGAACAAGGTCGGCGAGGAGCTCAAGCAGCACTTCCGGCCGGAGTTCCTCAACCGTGTCGACGACGTCATCGTCTTCCACCAGCTGAGCCAGGAAGAGATATTCCAGATCGTGGATCTCATGGTCGGCAAGGTGGACGAGCGACTGAGGGACCGCGACATGGGCATCGAGATCCGCCCCGCGGCCAAGAAGCTGCTGTCGGAGAAGGGCTATGACCCTGTTCTCGGCGCCCGGCCGCTGCGGCGGACGATCCAGCGGGAGATCGAGGATCACCTGTCGGAGAAGATCCTGTTCGGCGAGCTGAAGGCCGGCCAGATCGTCGTGGTGGACGCGGAAGGCACCGGTGAGGACGCCAAGTTCCGCTTTAACGGGATCAACAAGCCTGCCGAGGTACCCGAGGCTCCGCCGGTGGAAGTGGAGAGCAAGGCGGGCGCGAGCGGCGCTACGGCGACGGCGTCCGACTAGCCGACCGCACCCCGCGTGGCTGACGGGTCGTCTCCGGCGAGAGCCGCTGACCCGTCGTCGTAGCGGATAGCCAGGCCATCAGAGACCAGCGCAGCGAGCGCGCGCGTTCGCTGCGCTGAGTCATGCCAGGCCACCGCGAGCCGGCCGGCCGGCACCGCTCCGGCAGCGGAGCGGAGCACCGCAAGCAAGGCGCCGCGGCACTGCCTGTCGCTGCCGTGATACGCGGCCTGGCCGGGGCGCGGCGGCGACGGCGGACGGTCCAGGCGCAGCCAGGCGCACTGGGCGGCGACCGGGCAGCTTGTGCATCGCGGCCGGGTTGCGGTGCAGACCAATGCGCCGAGTTCCATTACCGCGACCGACCATCGCGCTGCCTGCCCGCCGTCGCGCGGCAGCAGCGACTCCGCAAGCCGAAGTTCGGCTGCCGTCGGTGCCCGCGGTGGCAGACCCTCGCCGCGGATCAGCCTGGTCAGCACCCGCCGCACATTGGTGTCCAGGACCGCGTGCCGTCCGCCGAACGCAAAGCTGGCGATGGCGGCCGCGGTGTAGGAGCCTACGCCTGGCAGCTCGCGCAGTGCCTCGATAGCCGCCGGTACCTGCCCGTCGTGTTGGCTGACGATGAGGCTGGCCGCCGCATGCAGCCGAACTGCCCTGCGCGGGTAGCCGAGCCGGTCCCACTGACGGATCGCGTCGGCTGGGCTGGCCTCCGCGAGCGCGGCAGGCAGCGGCCAGCGGGCTAGCCAGGCCGCATGGGCCGGGAGCACCCGGCTGACCGGGGTCTGCTGGAGCATGAACTCGCTGACCATGATCGACCACGGCGTGGCGTCGGGGTTCCGCCATGGCAAGTCCCTGGCGTTGGACGCGTACCAGTGAAGGACAGCGGCTTCATAGGGTGAGGTCATCCCGGTCCGATCTCGGGCCTCACTGGTAGCGCTCGAGCAACGCCGACTCCGCGATTCTGGACAAGCCCTCGCGCACCCGGCTGGCAAGGCCAGCATCGATCGCCGGCACCCGGCGCAAGTCCTGTGCGCTGGCCGACAGCAGCTTCTGCAGGCTGCCGAATTCCGCCACAAGCCCGTCTGCCGCGGCCTGGGGCAGCCGCGGTATCTGGCCCAGTACGCGGTGCCCGAGCGGGCTGACATGCTCATCCATTCCGGCCGCGGGACCGAGCCCGATGGCTGCGGCCACGCTTGGCAGGTCGACGAGATCGTCCGCGCTCAGCCCGGACAGCGCGCGGTCAGCCGCGTGCGCGGGCTCGTCGGGCGTTGCGCCGCAGACAGCGGTTGCCGCCGGGCGGTAGTCGCGCAACAGCAATTCCCGCTCGCGCGACGTGCCGGCCGTCAGCTCCTCAAGCTGCAGCCCGATCGAGCCCGCGTCAGTCCCGAGCTCGACAAGGCATCCGGCTATCTCCTCGGTCACCCGGCTAGCCATCTCCAGTCGCTGCGCCAGCCTGGCGATGTCAGCGATTGCTGCCCTGTCCTCGATTTCCAGCGCGGTCAGCGCGGCGGCAGCGTCATCAAGGCGGTGCTTGTACCGCTCCAGGGTGGCCAGTGCCTGATGGGCGCGGGTCAGCAACGCGGCCGAGTCCTCGAGCACGTAACGCTCGCCGGCGGTGAACACGGCGACCGTCCGCATGGACTTGCTGACGGCTATGACCGGGTACCCCGTCTGCCGTGACACTCGCTCTGCCGTCCGGTGCCGGGTACCGGACTCCGAGGTCGGCAGGCCGGGATCGGGGATGAGCTGGACGGCTGCGCGCAAGATCTGCGTGCAGGCCTGGTCGAGCACGATGGCGCCGTCCATCTTCGCCAGCTCGCGCAGCCGCGTCGCCGCGAAGCCGACGTTCAGCTCGAAGCCTCCAGAGCAGATCTCCCCGACGATCGGATCGAAGCCCAGCACGATGAGCGCCCCGGTGTTGCCGTGCACGATCCGCTCCAGGCCATCCCGCAACGGCGTCCCCGGCGCGACGACCGAGAGCGCAGCGCGACGGCGCTCGTCTCGCCCGATGCCCACGGCAAGCACCTGCCTCATGACCTCGCTGCCAACGGGCAGTCTAGCCACCGCGCGAGGTGCCGGTACCCGGTCCACAGCAGGGCGACGCTAGCGGAGGCCCAGCGCCGCCGTGATCGCTTCCCGGATGTCGGTCACCTCGGTCACCTCCAGCTGCGTTCCGGCCTCCTCAACCACCCGGAGGCGGGCAGGCCGTCCCGTCGGCTGGCGGCCCGACAGCTCGCGGCCGGCCTGCGCGCCGCTGGCCTGCGCGCCGCTGGCCTGCGCGCCGCCCGGCACCAGATCGGACCCGGCTGGGACTATCGCCCGCCTGAAGCCCATCCGCTCGGCCTCGGCGAGCCGCCGCCGGATCCCGGTGACCCGCCGAATCTCGCCTGCCAGTCCGATCTCGCCGACGGCAACCAGGTCAGGTGGCACGCTGACGTCTGCGAGCGCGCTCGCTGCCGCGAGCCCTACCGCCAGGTCCACCGACGGCTCGGTGAGCCGTACGCCGCCGACCGTGGCGGCAAAAACGTCGCGCCGGCCGAGCTCCAGCCGGGCACGCCGCTGCAGCACGGCCAGCATCATGCCGACCCGGGCGGAGTCCAGCCCGGACACCACCCGGCGCGGCGGCAGGTCGGTGACGACCGGGCCTACCAGTGTCTGCACCTCAGCCAGCAGCGGCCGCCGGCCCTCGAGCGTCACCGTCACGCACGTGCCGGGCACCGGGTCGTGCCGTCCGGACAGGAATAGCCCGCTCGGATCCGGCAGGCAGACCAGCCCGGACTCGCCAAGCTCGAAGCAGCCGAACTCATCCGTCGGGCCGAACCTGTTCTTCAGCGCCCGCACCGTTCGCAGCGACCCGCGCGAGTCGCCGTCGAAGTGCAGCACCACGTCCACCAGATGCTCCAGGGTGCGCGGGCCGGCCACCGAGCCGTCCTTGGTGACGTGCCCGACCAGCACGGTGGTCAGGGTGCGCTGCTTGGCGAGCGCCGTCAGCGCGGCGGTGATCTCCCGCACTTGCGTGACGCCGCCGGGCACACCGTCCACTCCCGCCGCGCCGATAGTCTGCACCGAGTCGACGATGAGCAGTGCCGGGTCAACGGCCTGCACGTGTCCGAGTAGTGCCGCGAAGTCGGTCTCGGCAGCCAGGTACAGCGAGTCTGCGATTGCGCCAATCCGGTCGGCGCGCAGCCGGACCTGCGCCGCCGATTCCTCACCTGTCACGTACAGCACCCGGCCCGCTGCCGCGGCGAGCGCACCTGCCTCGAGCAGCAGCGTCGACTTTCCGACGCCCGGCTCGCCCGCTATCAGCACGACCGCACCCGGCACGAGGCCGCCGCCGAGTACCCGGTCCAGCTCGCTCATCCCGGTCGGCCGGGCCCGCGCGGCTGCGGCGTCCACGCGCCCGATCGGGAGCGCCGCCGCGGCTGGCTGAACGGCGCGCAGCGCGGCGCGCGAGGTTGCCCGGCCAAGATCGTCAGCGCGACCTTCGCCGACTGTGCCCCACTCGCCGCACTCGCCGCACCGGCCGGCCCATTTGGGGCTTCGCCAGCCGCAGGCCGAACACTCGAACAACGTGGTCGCCGATCTTGCCATGCCCGGACGGTATCGGGTGCTGCCGACAGCCAGCCGTCGGCCGACGGGGCGGCGGGCCGGACGGCATAAGCTGGAATGCGGGGGTCGCTACCGCTCGCCCGGCGCGGCGCGGCCATCGTACCGGGTTTGGCAGTCCGCGGTGCCGCTCGTGCCGACTACAGGCGGGCAGAGGAGAAGAATTGCGCAGGTCAAGGCGGTGACAGCGATCAAGGTCGCACTGTCGACTGCCTCTGTGTTCCCGGAGCGGACGCCGGATGCGTTCGAGGCTGCTGCCCGGCTCGGCTATGACGGGCTCGAGATCATGGTCACCGCGGACCCGGTCAGCCAGGACGCCGCGGTGCTGCGCAAGCTGTCGGACTACCACGCCATCCCGGTAGTGGCCGTGCACGCGCCTAACCTGCTGATCACACAGCGCGTGTGGGGCCGGGACCCGTGGGCGAAGCTGGAGCGGTCGCGTGACCTCGCCGCCGCTCTCGGCGCCCGCGTGGTTGTCGTGCATCCTCCGTTCCGCTGGCAGCGCGAGTACGCGAAGGACTTCCAGGCCGGCCTCGCCGCGATGGCGACCGAAGGCGACGTGGTTTTCGCGGTGGAGAACCTGTACCCGTTGCTGCGGGGCGAGACCGAGATCGCTGCCTACGCGCCGCACTGGAACCCGGTAGAGATGGATTGCGATGCAGTCACGCTGGACGTGTCCCACGCGTCAGTGTCCGGCTCCGACGTGCTCGCGATGGCCGAGGACCTCGGCAGCAGGCTGGCGCATGTGCACCTGGGAGACGGCACGAAGCCCGGGCTGCCGGACGAGCACCTTGTCCCGGGCCGCGGCAACCAGCCGTGCGCGGAACTGCTCAGCTGGCTGAGCAGGACTGGTTATTCCGGTCACGTGGTGCTGGAAGTAAGCACGCACCGGGTCCCGACGGCCGCGGACCGGCAAGCGGACCTGGCCGAGTCTCTCGCGTTCGCCCGAAGGCACCTGAAACGTGCCAGGTCAGCGGGCGCTGGCAGGCGCGGCTAACTGGCCGTCGGCTAACGGCCGTCGGCTGGCAGGCCCGATGAGGCCTCCAGGCCAGATCAGGCCTCCAGGATCAGCGTGACCGGGCCGTCGTTGACGAGCTCAACCTGCATCGCAGCGCCGAACACGCCGGTTTCGACGCTCGCCCCGAGGCTGCGCAGCGCGTCGGCGAAGGCGATCACCAACGGCTCCGCCACCGGCCCCGGCGCCGCCGCCTGCCAGCTTGGCCGCCGCCCCTTGCCGGTATCGGCGTAGAGCGTGAACTGGCTGATAACCAGGAGCGGCGCGGCCAGGTCGGCGCACGACTTCTCGCCCGCCAGGATCCGCAAGTGGTAGATCTTGCCGGCCAGGGCGGCTGCCGTGGCCGCCGTGTCGCTGTGGGTCACCCCTACCAGCACGACAAGGCCGGGCGCGGTCAGCCGGCCGGCCACCGTGCCGCCGACGGTGACGCTGGCCCGGCTGGCTCGCTGGACGACGGCTCGCACGACTGAGGATTCTGCCATGGCCCTCGCCGAGGCCCGGCGGGCGGCAGCCGCGCTGCGGCGGGTGACCTGCTATCTGGGCGGGAACACGGACGATTAGACTGCGGTAGCCCGCACTGAAGCGGCACCGGAAGGGCTGGTGGCACGACATCATGGCAGTCAGCGGCAAACCCGATCGCGGTGGCCCGGCCACCCTGATTACCGTGGCCCCGACGGGCGCGGAGTCGGAGAAGTCCGCGGTTCCCGCCCTGCCGGTCACGCTGGCGGAGCTGGTTACTACCGCTAAGGAGTGTCAGGCAGCCGGTGCCGCGGTCATCCACGTGCATATCAGGGACGCGCAGGCGCGGCCAACACTGGACATCGGCCGGCTCACCGAGACCGTCAGCGCGCTGCGCGAGTCCACCGACCTGATCGTGCAGCTATCTACTGGCGGTGCGGTCACCGACAGCTTCGAGCGGCGGCTCGCGGTGCTGGACGCCGGCCCGGACGCGTGCTCGCTGACATGCGGCACGGTGAACTTCGGCGACGAGGTGTTCATGAACCCGTGGGGGTTCATGACCGAGCTGTACGCCAAGACGCGCGCCCTGGGCGTGGTGCCGGAGTTCGAGCTTTTCGATTTCGGGCACATTGCCGCGCTGCGGCGGCTGCTCGCTGAGCTGGGTCCGCCCGCTGGCGGCCATGTCCACTGCGATCTGGTAATGGGCGTTCCCGGCGGCATGCCGGGGGACGCGGCCACCCTGGTGCAGGCGGTCGCCGCGCTGCCGCCCGGTGCCACCTGGTCGGCTACCGGGATCGGGCGCGCCACGCTGCCGGTGCTCTTCGCGGCGCTCGCGGCGGGCGGCCACCTGCGGGTGGGCATGGAGGACACGGTGACGTTCGCGCGCGGTCGCCCGGTCGCGAGCAATGCCGAGCTGGTCGAGCGGGCTGCCGCAGCCGCGGCGCTCGCGCAGCGGCCGGCGATGACCCCGGACGCGGCGCGCGAGATGCTGGGGGTGCCCGATCACCGCTGACACCCCGATGTCAGGAAGCTCTGGCACGGTGATTAATCCCGTGCTTGCCGAGGTCGTCCGGTCCGGCACCGTCGAGTCGCGGCACCGCGGTGCGATCGCGGCGATTGCCGCCGACGGCAGCGTGCTGCTGGCGGCCGGGGCGGCCGCCGAGCCGATGTTCCCGCGCTCGTCGAACAAGCCGTTCCAGGCGGCGGCCATGCTCCGCTGCGGACTCAAGCTGGACGGCGAGCTCCTCGCGCTGGCCGCGGCCAGCCACTCTGGTGAGGACTTCCATGTCGCCGGCGTCCGGGCGATCCTGGCCTCGGCCGGGCTGACCGAGGCTGCCTTGCAGTGCCCGCCCGACTACCCGCTGGACGAGCAGGCGAAGCGGGCCATGATCGCGGCCGGAGCCGAGCCCGACCGGGTGCACATGAACTGCAGCGGCAAGCACGCGGCGATGCTGGCGACGTGCGTAGCGGCCGGCTGGCCGACGCAGAGTTACCGCGATCCCGGTCACCCGCTGCAACTGGAGATAAAGGCGGTCATCAGCCGCCTGGCCGGCGAGCCGGTCGCGACGATCGGCGTGGACGGCTGCGGAGCGCCGCTGATGGCGATCTCGGTGACCGGGCTTGCCCGGGCATTCCGCGCCATGGTGCTCGCCGGGCCCGGTACCGCGGAGCGGGCGGTCGCCGACGCGATGCGGGCTTACCCGCAGTGGACATCCGGCACGTCCCGGCCAGAGCGGGCGCTGATGGCGGCGATACCCGGCCTGCTGCTGAAGTCGGGCGCCGAGGGTGTCGAAGGCTTCGCCCTGGCAGACGGGCGAGCAGGCGCGTTCAAGACCGAGGACGGCGCGGCCCGCGGCCGGGTGCCGGTTACCGTGCGGTTGCTGCGGGAGCTTGGCGCGCAGACCGAGCCGGGCGCGGACGTCGATACTCTCGCGGCACTCGCCACCAGCCCGGTATACGGCGGCGGCCAGGTGGTCGGCGAGATCCGGGCAACCTGGGCAGCGCGGATCGGTGTGACACCGCGGTCGCAGGATTAGCCGCTGGCGCCTGCCGCCCTTAGCCGCTGGCGCCCGCCGCCGCGGTGCTGCCCGGTGCCGGGCTGCCTGATGAGGAGCTCGGTGACGGGCTGGGCGCTGGCGAGGTAACGGAGCTCGGCAGGTTTACCAGGCAGCCGGGGCTGGTGCCGCCATACGGGAACGCCTCGGCCAGGCCGTCGGCAATGTACAGCGCCCGCTTCTCGTAGCCGAATGAGGTGTAGTGGATCCCGTCGCTGATGAACCAGCTCGGCTGGGGCAGCGCCGCCCAGTTGAAGACGCGCATGTTCGGGTACCGCGGGCAGGCTTGCATCAGCGCCGCGTTCCACTTCTGCATGTTGGCCTCGGAGTACGGGCCGTTGCGCAGCAGCGAGATGACGTTCACCCACATGACTGGCTCGCCCTGGGTGACCTGCATCATCTCGGTTATCCGGGCGGCCAGCCCGACATTCGAGCCGACGGCGACGTCGGCGGTGTCGTTGGTGCCGAGGGCGATCACCCAGCAGCCGTGGAAGCCCTGCCTGATGAGGCTCCGGGCAGCCTGATACCCGTTCGTGGTACCCGGCAGGACTTCCACCACCGAGCGAGCGCCGGTGATGTTGGTGTAGACGCTCTGCACGCCGACATCCTCGTACCGGGCGGCCATCCGCAGCCGGCGCTCCGGCAGGTATGCAGGCGAGACCATTCCCTCAGAGGTGGAGTCGCCGATGTGCGCCACCGAGGTGCATGAAGTACGCAACGGCTGGTTCTGCCCGGCTGCGTTGCTGCTCTTGCCGGGCGCGTAGGGCGCGGCCTTGCCGCTGGCCCGGCTGACAGAGCTGGTCGAGTCAGACAGGGAACCGGCCGCGGCGCTTGACGCGGCCGGCACGGCGACGATGCCCGCCAGCCCGGCGCAGGCCACCACCATGACACCGGTCGCGCTGGTGACGGCGGCCAGTCTCGGTACGCCGAGGCCGGCCACCCGGCGGCTGCGGATCCGGCGCCAGGCCCGGCTCAGGGCGTCGTGGCGCACCGGTTCCTCGACGAACTTCCAGGACAGGGCCGCCAGCCCGATGCTGGTGGCGATTTGCCACGCGACCCTGGGCAGGTCCTGAGGGCTGTTCGCCGGCGTCGTCAGCACGATGACCGGATAGTGCCACAGGTAGATTCCGTACGACCGGACGCCGATCCAGCGCAGCGGCCGCCAGCCCAGCGCCGTTCCGACCAGGCTGCCAGGGCAGGCCACCGCGGCCACCACCGCCGCGGTGGCGACGCTGAGCAGAATCAGCCCGCCGTGATAGAGGACCGTCGAGTACTGACCGACCAGCCCTATCATCGCCGCGATGACGGCTAGCCCGAGCACCGCGGGCACGTCCAGGGCCCTGGTCATCTTCCGGCCGGCCCGCCCGGCGGTGCCGCTGGACCACACCATCGCGAGCGCGGCGCCGATCAGCAGCCCGCCCGCCCTGGTATCGGTGCCCTCGTAGACCCTGGTGGGATCGACTGCCGGATGGTACAGAGCCCACATGAGGGCCGCCGATCCGGCGGCGAGGCCAAGCGTTGGCAGCGCGAGCCAGCGGATCGCGCCGGCCGTGCGCCGCCGCCGGATGAAGAACAGTCCGGCCAGCAGCAGCCAGGGCCAGATCAGGTAGAACTGCTCCTCGACCGCCAGCGACCAGAGGTGGTCAAGTGGCTGCGGCGGGGCGAACCTGGAGAAATACGACTGCCCCTGCACTATCAGGTACCAGTTGCTCGAGTACGTGGCAGCAGCGCCGACGGCACCGCGCAGGCTCGCCAGGCGCACACGGTCCGCCAGCGTGACCCAAGCGGTCACTATCGCCAGCATGACGAACAGCGCGGGCAGCAGCCGGCGTGCCCGGCGAGCCCAGAAGTTGGCTAGCTGCGCGCGTCCGGTAGCCAGCCACCGGCTGAGCAGCAGATCGGTAATGAGGTAGCCACTGAGGGTGAAGAACAAACCCACGCCGAGCAGGCCGCCGCGCGCCCAGCTGAACTGCTCGTGGAATGCGATAACAGCGAGCACCGCAATCGCGCGAAGCCCGTCGAGCCCGGGCATGTACCGCTGGTCCGAGCCAACTGGCTTCGGCATATCCCCCCCTGGCGTTGCTACTCCAGGCGGGGGAACTACCCGCAGTAGTCTATGGACTACGTATTGATATATACAAGATATGTACCGGAGGCCGGTTCGGTTCGCCTCCGTGGCGACACCACTCATCCTGCGAGTGCTAGCCACGTCGTTTGCAATTGCAAGCAGGCTGGTGCGAGACTGAGGTTATGAGTCCGGTGAACGTAAGCGCCATCGGCGCATACATCAGGGACCAGCGCGAGCAGGCCAAGATCTCGCTGCGCCAGCTGGCGCAGTCGGCCGGCATTTCCAATCCTTATCTCAGCCAGATCGAGCGCGGGCTGCGCCGACCGAGTGCCGACATCCTCCAGCAGATAGCCAAGGGCCTGCGAATCTCGGCTGAGGCGCTGTATGTCCAGGCCGGGTTCCTCGACGACAGGTCGCCGGGTTCGGTCGTCAGGGACGCCCTGCTCGCCGATCCCGATCTGACCGAGCGGCAGAAGCAGATGCTCGTCGAGGTCTACGAATCCTTCCGCAAGGAGACCGCCATGGCGCGGGCGGAAGCGGCGGCTCTCGATGACGATGAGGCCGGCCTGGCGCCCGACGAGGCGGCGCTGACATGGCCGGAGAATCTGAGTCCCGCGGCCCTGGCCGGCCTGCCCCGGCGGCTCGAAGTCGCGGCCGCCGACGCCGACACCGATGCCGGGGCTGACGCCGACACCGATGCCGGGGCTGACGCCGGGGAAGATGAGAATGGCGAGCCGGATCAGGACGAGGACTGCCCTGAGGGTCCCGCTCGGCCGGAGCGGGCGAGCCATCCGGTCGACGCCCATCACTCCCGCGCCGCCGGAGATCGGCACGGGCCGGGCACGATCCGCCAGTTCCGGCCCCCGCAGGGACCAGGTAGCGTAGCGCCGTGACCATCGTCAATCCGACAGCCTTGTCCGTCATCAACCTCTTCTTCTGGGTGCTGCAGCTCGGCGCGTTCGTGATCGAAGCCTGGGCATTCGGGGACGCACTGCGCCGCCCGACTGCGGCATTCCCCGCGGCGGGCAAGCAGACCAAGCCGATCTGGCTGGTGATTCTCGGCGTCGCCTTCGTGATCGGCATCGCGGGAGCGCTCAACTACCTGTCCCTGATCAGCATGTTCCCCATCGTCGCCTTCGTCGCGGCGGCGATTTATCTCGTCGATGTCCGCCCCAAGATCAAGTCCATGAAGCCGGACAGCCGCCAGGGTCCCTACGGCCCCTGGTGACGGCGCGACTGAGCGCGCGCGGCGCTAGGCTCGGCGGGTAACGACATCCACGCCCGGCTGCCGAGGCGGTAATGCCCGGTCGCCCGGTAGGCGCGAGGAGCGTAATCATGGCGGAATCTGGCTGGCGCACGCACCGGCTCGAGCTCACCGATCAGACCCTGCGCGAGTGGGACGCCGTGGTGCTGGAGGCCAGCCAGGACGGCATCGTCCTTGACCGGTCGGCCTTCTATCCAGGCGGTGGTGGTCAGCCGCCAGACGAAGGCGTACTGCTATGGGGCGGCGTCCAGACCCGGATTGCCGGCGCCAGGAAGGGCGATGACCTTTACCTGATACCTGCTGACGGCGACCCGCTGCCGCCGCCGGGTACGGCCGTGCGTGGCGCTATCGCCGACGATCGCCGTACCGCCCTGATGCGCACGCATTCCGGCCTGCATGTGCTCTGCGGCGTGGTATTCCGGGACTACGGGGCCCTGGTGACCGGCGGCAACATGGAGCCGCTGACTGCCCGGATGGACTTCGACCTGCCCGAGCTTCCAGACGGCTTCCGCGACGCGGTCGAGGCCGCCTGTAACGCGGAGATCGTCGCGGACCGGCGGATCGACGTCAGGGTGCTGCCCAGGGCCGAGGCGTTCGGACTGCCAGACATCATCCGGACCGCCACGAACCTGGTGCCGGAAGACGTCGCCGAGGTCCGCATCATCGACATTGTCGGGCTGGACCAGCAGGCTGACGGCGGCACGCACGTCGCGAGCACCAAGCACATCGGCCGGATCGAGGTCGCCAAGATCGAGAACAAGGGCCGTGGGTTCCGCCGGCTGCGCATCCGCATCGCCGACTGACGCAAGCGCGCGGCCAGGAGTCAGTCCGAACCGATGACGCGTCGCGCCGCGGCGGTCGACCGGGATGGCAGCGGCCGGGGATGGCAGCGGCCGGGGATGGCAGCGGCCGGGCCCCGCCGGGGACCCGGCCGCTTGCCGTATCAGCGTAGCGGAAGCACCAGAAGAACTGCCGGCACCGCCGCGATGACGGCTGACGCCGCGATGATGGCTGCCAGCGCGCCATTGCTCAGGCCGGGAGCCGGCCGCAGCAGCCTGATCACCCGTGCCGCGACTTCGCATTCCTCCGTTCGGTGCGCGGCACCGAGCGTGCCGGACGGCACGCCTCCGCCGCCGGCCGCTCCGACGCGCAGCAGGGCGGTGGCCAGCTCCCTGGCCGGGCGCTGCCGGAGCGCTAGGTCATCGGCGTGCATCTCGATCAGCAAGCCCACCGCCTGGTACGCCTGCCGCGCGACCTCAGCCCAGCGAAAGGCGCGGAGCAGGGCGAGGAATGGCAGGAGCACTAGGTCGTGGCGCTCACGCAGGTGCGCTCGCTCGTGGGCGAGCACTGCCGCGAGCTCGTCTGCGTCCAGCAGCTCAAGCGTTCCGGCGCTGATGACGATCGCTGACCGCAGGCCGGGCAGGCAGTACGCGGTAGCTGCCGGATGGTCGACGACGAGGGCGCCCGGAACCTTAGGGTCGCCGTGCGCTAGCAGGTTGAGCAGCTCACGCTGGCGCTGCCGGGCGCGCAGTACCGAGGCCGACGCCGCCAACAGGATCCAGCACAGCACGCCAAGCAACGCGATACCGGCGGCCAGGCACAACATCCGGGCCGCTCCGGTGAGGTCGGCCACCGGCGGGCTGGTCCCGGTCCCGGCAAAGCTGGCAAGCTGCCGGACGGCGCTGCTGACTACTGCGGCACCCTGGCCGGCAGCCCCGAAACCGACGAGAGCTCCGATGGCGGCCAGTCCCCAGCCCAGGCCGAGCGCCTGCCAGAGCAGGATCGCGGCCGCTGGCGAGCGGCGCGGCCATGATGCGGCGGCGAGGATGCTCGCGGCCGGGATGCAGCCGATGGCGATGGCAGCAAGGATAAAGACGCTGGCCGGCACTAGGTCACCCTCGGGCAGCCCCGCCAAGCGCTCCGAGGGCCCGAAGCAGCGCCTGGGCCTCAGTACCGGACACGCTGCGGGCAAACCTCGCCAGCGCAGCCTGCCGGTCGCCGGTCTGGTCCAGCGCGCTCAGCATGAGTTCGGTCACGTATGCTTCCCGGCTTTCTGCCGCCCGGTAGTGCCACGCCCGGCCGTTCCGCTCTCGCCGGGCGAATCCCTTCTTGGCGAGCCGGTCCAGCACGGTCATCACGGTCGTGTGAGCCAGCTCACGGTCGGTGAGCAGACCGCTCACCTCGCGAACGCTCAGCGGGTCGGCGGACTCCCAGAGCACGTCCATTATGGCGCGCTCAAGCTCCCCAAGTCGGTTCACCCGGTAATTCTAACGTGGACGAATCAGACTCACTAGCAGCCACCTAGCCTGACCACGGAGCGGTACGGTGCCACTGTGACCGTGCCAAGAATCGGCGTGAGCGTCGACCTGGTGATCCTGACGGTCCGGGCCGGCGAGCTGGCGACTCTCGCCTGGCGCCGAGACAGCGAGCCTTATCCGGGGATGCAAGCCCTGCCAGGGGGCTTCATCCGGCTGGACGAGGACCTTCCCGCCGCTGCGGCCAGGGTGCTGCGGGAGCGGGCCGGGCTGCCCGGCGCTGCCGTGCACCTGGAGCAGTTGCAGACCTATGGTTACCCGGACCGGGATCCGACCAGGAGAGCGGTCTCGGTTGCCTATCTTGGCCTGGCGCCGGACCTGCCCGCGCCGGATACCCCGCAGATGAGCTGGCAGCCGGTCAGCGCACTCACCCAGATGGCCTTCGACCACGAACGGATACTCACCGACGGAGTGGAACGCGCGCGATCCAAGCTTGAGTACACCTCGCTGGCCGCGGCGTTCTGCCGGGACGAATTCACCGTCGCCGAGCTCCGCCGGGTCTACGAGATCGTCTGGGGAGTGCGGCTGGACCCCCGCAACTTCCACCGTAAGGTCACCGGCGCCCGCGACTTCCTGGTCCAGGCCGGCGCGGTGACGTCCTCCGGCGGCGGCAGGCCGGCTCAGCTATACCGGCGCGGGAGTGCCATGCTGCTGCATCCGCCCATGCTCCGGCCACCGGCCAGCGGCAGCGCCGGACCGGCAGCGATCGCCCGATACGCTGATTCGGGAGGCGGCAACTAGGCGCGGCCAGCGCCGCCGCTTCGCCCGGTCCGCCCGGGGCCAGGGCGCCGAGCAGGTCAGGAGGACAACGGTGTCCGAGCAGTCACCACGATTCCGGCGGGTACTCGACCAGTTCGCCGGGTACAAGCCGGGCAAAGCCCCTGCGGTTGCCGCCGGGAAGACCTTCAAGCTGTCCTCGAATGAGTCGCCATACGACCCGCTGCCCTCTGTCGCGGCCGTCATCGCCGACGCGGCGCGCCACATCAACCGGTACCCGGACAACACCGCGGCAGCGCTGACCGAGGCGATCGCCAATCGGTTCGGCGTGCCGGCCGGGCACATTGCGGTCGGCTGCGGTTCCGTCGGGATCGCGCAGCAGCTGCTTGAGGCGGTAGGCGAGCCCGGCGCCGAGGTGATGTACGCCTGGCGGTCGTTCGAGGCCTACCCGTACCTGACCGATCTGGCGAACGCGACATCGGTCCAGGTCCCGCTTCGTGACTTTGGCCATGACCTGCCGGCGATGGCTGCGGCCATCACCGAACGGACCCGTCTGATCTTCGTCTGCACGCCCAATAACCCGACGGGAACGGCGGTAAAACGAGCCGAGCTGATTGCCTTCCTCGACCAGGTGCCAGCGGACTGCCTCGTGGTGCTCGATGAGGCGTACGTGCAGTACGTCAGGGACCCGGAGGCGCCGGACGGGCTGAGCCTGTACGCGAGCCGTCCGAACGTAGCGGTCCTGCGGACGTTCTCCAAGGCGTACGGGCTGGCCGGACTGCGTGTCGGTTACCTCGTCGGGCACGAGCCGGTGGCGCAAGCGGTGCGCAAGACCATGCTGCCGTTTACCGTCAACTCGCTGGCCCAGGCCGCTGCGGTCGCCTCGCTCGCCGCGGAGGCGGAGCTGCTGGAACGTGTCGAGCAGGTGGTCAAGGAGCGGGACCGGGTCAGGACCGAGTTGCTCGGCCAGGGCTGGACTGTGCCGCCGACCGAGGCCAACTTCGTCTGGCTGCCGCTAGGCGAGGAGTCGGCCGAATTCAGCGACGCCTGCGACGCGGCAGGGGTCAGCGTCCGGCCGTACTCTACTGACGGCGTCAGGGTCACGATCGCGGACCGGGAAGCGAATGACGCATTCCTCGCTGCGGCCGCCAGCTATAGCCGCCGCGCCTGACCGCCCATAGCCGTCATGGGTGCCGATCTGATGGGCCTGGGGCGCCACTAATCCGGCACCCATGCATGCGCCAGCCTGGGTCGCCGGTCTGCCCGGCGCTCTTGCACTGTCACCCGCCGTCGTGCCAGTCTCGGCGTGGGTTCCGGTGCCATCGTGCGCGGCGGCGGCCGCCGAACCCTGAGCGGAGGGCCCTATGATCTGGCGCCTGCCGGTGGCCAGTGCAGGCTTACTGACAGCCGTACGGTCGGTGGCCGCACGGTCGGTTGCGGTGCGAGCGATCATCGCGGGCTGCATGATTACCGGGTCAGCTGCAGCTGTGCCGGGCATCCTGCCCGCCAGCACCGCGCTCGCCGGTGCGGCTGCGGCCGCGAGTGCCGGGACGCCGCTCTACGCGTTCAACTCCGGGCTAGCCCTGACGGTCAGCGTGAGGCCGAGGCCAGGCGCCTGGGTCCGGGTCGAGCCATACCGGGGCAGCGCCTGGCAGCTCGCGACCCGGGTGACGCCTTGCGACATCAGCCACAGGTCAGCCTTGCAGAGCACGCCGTAAAACGTCCGGAACGTCCGCCTGACGGTGACCGGCCAGTCCGACCCGCCACCGGGCACGCGGACCGCGACGATGATCTCGTCTTTGCCGACGTCCACTCCCGCGCGCCGCTCGTAAAGAACCCGCATGCGAGCCTCCTCCGCGCTCAGGTACGTGCCGCGCGCATGTGCCCGCAGAGTCCCGGAGCCAGCCGAGGACGCCCCGACTTAGCCAGGTCAGGCTGGGTACGGCTCGGGTATGACTGTATAGCTGCGGCCGTGCGGGAGCTGCCAGATCAGGGTGCCGGGCTCGGGCTGGGTGAGGTGCCATCGGGGTGCCTGCTTGCCGCGATGGTGTCGGCGGCACAGGGGCGTCAGGTTGCATTCGCAGGTGGCTCCGCCCTTGCCGAACGGCACGACATGGTCCAGGTCGCAGCGACGGGCGGGCCGGCGGCAGCTCGGGAACGAGCAGGTGCGCTGCCGGATCTGGATCAGGTGGACCAGCGGGGGCTGCGGCCGGTAGGCGGTTGATTGCCGGGCATGGCCGCAGTTCCCGGTTTCCAGGTACTGCAGCTTGTCACGAAGGCCGGCAGCCCACCGCAGGACCGGGCCTGCAGCGGCGGGGCTGTTCCCGCCAATCCCGGTTCCGTCATGAGCCGTGGGGAAGCGGTGGCCGGCGCAGGCGTGCGCGACAGCGCGGCCGTCCCCTGTTGTCAGCGTGAGGCACCAGCCGGTCTCGGGGCCAGTGCGGGCGGCAAGGTCCCGGCAGGTGGCGGCGTCGGCGGGGCCGTGACCTGCCAGGTCACCGGGCGCGTCGGACAGGCCGGCCCACGCCGACAACGGCATTGTCAGGTTGATGGTGCCGCCCAGCGGCCGGCTGTCCGGGTTCGGGCTGTCCGGGTTCCCAATGTCGCTGCGGCCGGGGCTGGGCTCGGGGGATGCGCCGGGACCAGTTCGGACGGCTGGGTCTTCGCCGCTGGGGGGCAGCAGGGAGTGCAGCGAGCGGCCGGTGAGTCGGGCGGTGAAGGCCTGGGCGCGCAACTCGTCCGTGCTGCCGGCCAGACCGTGCGAGGCGAGCCAACGGGCGTCGGCGGTGAGCTGCGCGTCGGCGTGCACGACGTCAGCGGGGGACAGTTCGCGGCCGGCCAGCGCGCCGTTCCCCGACGGCTCGGCCCACGTCTGCACGCTGGCATCCTTGCGGGCCTGCTCCCGGCGCCGCTGCGCGGCGTCAGGGTCGTAGGCCAGTATGGCGCGGGCCAGCGCGGTACGCAGCTGGCCGGAGGTCTTCCGGCTGACATCGCCGGCCCCGAGCACGGCGGCGGCGATGTCGTTGGCAACCTCGCCGGGAAGGCCCGCGAGCAAGTCGGCGAACAGGCAAGCCTTGACCCAGTCGATCCGGCCCGCGGCCAGGGCGGACAGTACCTCTGGCAGCCCGGCTAGGGTGACCGACACCTGCAGGATCCGGGCAGCCGACCGGCCTGTCAGCGCCAGGGCCGCGGCAGCCTCGTCATCAACGTGCTCTGCCAACTCGGGCCTGGCCAGCTCCGTGGACTGGGCCTTGCGGCGCTGAACCAGGGTAGTCAGGCACGCGGTCTGCCCCGCTTGCGCCCACGAGGTGAGCCGCTGCCAGCCGCACAGCAGCCCGATCAGCTCAGATTCGCCCAGCTCGCCGCGGCGCGCATGGGCATCGGCGGAAGCGGCCGCTAACCACGGCCCGGGCGGCGCGGTGTCGCACAAGCCGCCGGCGCTGAAGCCAGGCCCGGCCGGCCCGTTCCCGGGGTCGTGGTGCAAGAACCCGGCAGCGAACGCCTCGCCGGTCCCGTCCCACGGACTGCGCTCGTAGTCGGCCCGGACATCGGGAGGCAAGTTGGTCGGCCGTGTCCGCTCGGCCTCGTCGGTGCCGTAGAACTCATCGGTCAGCGACCAAGCAACATCATCTGGGTCCGTCGGGTCATCGTCCGACAGCAGCGCCGCGATCTCGGCCTCGGTCGGCTCGTACGGCGGATCAGAAGGCCGGGGCGCTGGCTGATGTGACTGCTGATCGCTCATGATTTCGCTGCTGCCTCCATCTGCTGAGTCTGCCCGACAATAGTATCGAATAGTACCGACAATATCCCCGTGCCGCGATCGGGTGCGGCGAAAGTCGGACGTCGTCGGCCCGATACCTCAAAATGGGGTATGGACGAACTAGCGGAGATTGACCTGAGCCGGGCACCAGTCACCGCGCGGGTGGCGCGGCGGAGCGATGTTCCGGCGCTGGTGAGCCTGATCGCAGCCGACTGTGAGGAAGCTTGGCACTGTGAGGAAGCTGGCCCTATTGCGGAAGCGAGCCCGGTGAGCAAGCTTTACGTCATCCACGAGAACCCGGACTGGTACGAGCCGCTGGCTGCGGCGTTCGACCGGGCCGGGCTGCCGCACGAGCAGTGGCTGCTCGGCGAGGCCGTGCTCGACCTCGATGCCGAGCCTCCCGCCGGGGTGTACTGGTCCAGGATGAGCGCGTCCTCGCACGCCAGGAACCACCCGTTCGCCAAGGATCAGACCCGCGGCGTGCTGGCCTGGCTGGAAGCTCATGGCCGCCGCGTCGTTAACGGCCGCCGGGTGCTCGACCTCGAGATGAGCAAGGTCGAGCAACTAGCGGCGCTGCGGGCAGCCGGGTTCGACGTACCGCGGACGGTTGCCGTGGCCGGCCGCGCGGAACTTGCGGCGGCTGCCAGGAAACTGCCCGTTCCCTTCATAATGAAGCCCAATCAGGGCGGGAAGGGCCTTGGCGTCCGGGCGTTCGCGAGTCATGCGGAGTTGGACGAGTACCTGGCCTGGCCCGGCTACGAGGCGCCGGCCGACGGGATCACGCTGCTGCAGGAGTACCTCGTAGCCGCACGGCCGCAGATCACCAGGGTGGAGATCGTCGGCTCGCAGTTCATGTACGCGATAACGGCGGACACCGCGCACGGCGGGTTCGAGCTCTGCCCGGCTGATGCGTGCGCCCTCGGCCCGGACGGCGAGCCGGCTATCGGCCCGGACTTGTTCGCGCTGCGGGCCGGCTTCGACCACCCGATCATCGGCCGCTACCTGGAGTTCGCCGCCGCGCGCGGCATCGGCATCGCCGGGTTTGAATTCATCGAGACGGCAGACGGCCGGCTCGTCAGCTACGACATCAACACCACGACCAACTACAACGCAAAGATCGAGGCAATTGCCCCGCGCCCGGCCCTCCCGGCTGTCGCCGCCTATCTCGGCGGGCTGCTGGCCGAGGCCGGGTAGCGATTCCAGGGTTCGGAGACGACAGCGGGGCGTGACGGAGGGCTCATGCGATTCGGGTACTGGATGCCGATCTTCGGCGGCTGGCTGCGCAACGTTGCGGACGAGGGCATGCCGGTGTCCTGGCCTTACGTCAGGGATCTGGCGGCCGAAAGCGAGCAGCTTGGCTTCGACCTGTCGCTGATCGCCGAGCTGAACCTGAACGACATCAAGGGCCATCGCGCGCCGTCGCTGGACTGCTGGACGCTAGCGCCTGCCGTAGCGGCCATGACCAGCACCCTTGAGCTCATGCTTGCGGTGCGGCCGAACTACCATTCCCCGGCGCTGACGGCCAAGGCGCTGTCCACGCTCGACGTGATCGCGCCGGGCCGGATCAGCCTGAACGTGGTGTCTTCGTGGTGGAAGGACGAGGCCACGCAGTACGGCGCCCCGTTCGACGTGCACGACGCCCGGTACGCCCGCACAGCCGAATGGCTTGAGGTCGTCGGGAGGCTGCTGCGCGAGGAGTCGGTCACGCATTCCGGACCGCTTTACCAGCTTGCTGGCACTGTGCTGGAACCCAAGCCGTCCCGGCTGCCGCCGGTGTACATGGGCGGGGAGTCGCCCAGGGCCAAGGATGTGATCGCGGAGCAGGCGGACGCTTACGTGATGCACGGCGATGCGCCTGAGGTGATAGCGGCCAAGGTCGCTGATCTTTCCGCCCGGCGCGCCGCGGCCGGCGGCCCGCCGCTGACCTTCGGCGTCTCTGGTTACGTGATCTGCCGGGACACCGAGGAAGCAGCCCAGGCGGAGCTGGCGCGGATCCTGGACGTCCGGTCGTCGCCCGAGGCGTATGCGTCCTACCAGGACTTCGTCGAGGGCTCGCAGCTGGAGTCGCGGGTGTCGCTGGAGGAGTACAGCGTCTCCAACCGCGGCCTGCGCAGCGGGCTGATCGGCACGCCCGGTCAGATCGAGGCGCGGCTGCGTGCTTACGAGCAGGCTGGCGTGGGTCTCGTGCTGTTGCAGTTCTCGCCGCAGCGGGAGGAGATGGCGAGGTTCGGCCGGGAGGTGATTGCCCGCTGGTCTGCGTAGCTGGAGCTAGCGGGCTGCCTCGCGGCCGAGCTCCTCGAGGACGAGCCGGTACGCCTGCCTGGGCCTGCCGGGGTGGCGGCTGCGGCGTGGCGGCAACGGCAGGGCAAGTCCCTGGTCGGCCATGGCACGCAGCTGCCGCCGGGCCGTCCGCGGCGTAACGGACAGCAGCTGGCCGGTGAGCTCGGCATCGACGACGGGCGCGGCGTCGGCGGCAAGCTTCCGGGCCAGCCTGGTCAGCGTTTCCAGGCTGCGCAGCCGGCTGAGGCTGTCGGCAGGGGGCACCGCGGGCGCGGCCGGCTCGCTTCCGGCTCCGGGGAGCGGCTCGCCTCCGGTTCCGGCGGTCGTGGCATACGGCGCTCGCGCGGGCTCGCGCGGCTGGCGAGCCGTTCCCGCGGACCGCACTCGGACTGGCTGCCGCGGCGGGAGTCGCTGCCGCGCGGCTTCCTCAGCCTCAGCTTCCGTGCGCCCGGTGCCAATGCCGATCTCGAGACCGATGCCGAGCGTTCGCGCCGCGGCCGCCCGGAATCTTAGCTCTCCGTCCGCGGCGCCGGCCGAGACCAGGGATTCGCGGGTGGCAATGACCAGGAACCCGTGGTCGCTGACCGGAGTGACCGCCGCCTCGATCTGCCGCGCCTCGTGCGCGAGCAAGGCGTGCACGGCCAGCCGCAGTTCCTCCCTGGCCAGCCTGGGCGCGCGCCGACCGGACCGATCGCGCAACTCGGGCACTTCGATCAGCGCGACTGCGAGCTGCGCCGCGGTCAGCGCATGCCGCTCGGCCAGCAAGATCGCGGTCCGCAGCGCGGAGGCGATTGCCTGATCGGATGGCCGGACCACGATCGCGGGCACTCCGCGGGCCGCCAGGCGGCGCTCGACCGCGTCGAGGCAGGTAACGGCGATCGATGTCTGGCCGAGTTGCCACAGCCGGGCGTGATAGGACGCCATGGCCGCGGGCGAGGCTATCTCCTCCCGCACGTGCGGGCGGCGGGCGGGAATGCTCAACTCGGCCAGGGCGTGCATCACCTCCAGGCGGCTGAAGGTGTCGAAGCTCGCCTTGGCGGGGTCGTAGCCCTCCTTGCTCGCGCGAGTGAGTGCGACGAGTAGCGGTCCGTCAGCAAGGTGGATAGGGAGCGCCGGGCAGCGCAGGACCCCGGCGCGCTGCGCGTAAGCCAGTGGCGCCGGACTCGCGAACAGGCAGGCTCCGACGGAGCCGAGCCTGCGCACCTTCGCCGGCGCCCCCTGCTCGTCGGCGTAGGCGGCAGTGAGCAGGCGCCCGCGCAAGCCGTCGTCGCCGACATCATCCGCGGTCATCTCCAGGAGGCTGCCAGCACGGCCATGCCGACCGGGGCGTCGCTCGCGCTGTGGGCGCTGACCGGGGAGATCCGGATGACCGGGTTGACCGGGTTGACCGGGATGACCGAGTTGACCGGGCAGGCCAGCCGCCAGGACGATCCGCTCTAACAGCGCGTGCGGTCCGACGAGCCCGACGAGAACCTCCTGGCGCGAGGCCAGATCCTCGCCGGCCGCGTCTCGCCCAACGCCTCCAGCCATCTAGGCAACCTCGTCCCGGCCAGAACTCCGCTACCTACTTACTAGCTCACAGATGGGCCGACGGGAAGGAGGCAATCGTCGGTAAGCGGGAAGAAGCCCGGATCGGCCTCATAACTTAGCTGGGCACTAGCCGGTTACCCGGAGCTAGCCCGTTTCCTCGCAGGTGATGTCGGCACCTAGCGTCGCCAGCCTGACGGCCATCGAGGAGTGACCGCGGTCGATCAGGTAGCCGGGCGCCACGACGGTTTCGCCGTCGGCGGCGAGCCCGGCAAGGATCAGCGCGACGCCGGACCGCAGATCGTGCGCGATGACCTCGCATCCGTGCAGCGGCGTCGGCCCGTGCACCAGGACCGCGTTCCCGGCAACCTCGACTTTGGCGCCCATCTTGTTGAGCTCCTCGGCCAGCATGTAGCGGCCGTCGAAGATGGTCTCCCGGATGTAGCTGGTGCCGTCGGACAGGCAGCTGAGCGCCATGATCGGCGACTGCAGGTCGGTGGCGAAGCCGGGATAAGTGTCGGTGATGACGTTGATCGGCCGCAACTGGCGGTCGCGCCTGACCTGCACGATCGCGCCGTGGGTAGCGAACTCGACGCCCATCTGCTCGAGCTTCCAGCGGGCCACGCCGAAGTGCTCGAGCGACGCGCCGACCAGGCTGAGCTCGCCGCCGGTGATGGCCGCGGCCATCGCGAACATGCCGGCGTCGATCCGGTCTGCCATCACCGTGTGCTCTACCGCCGTGAGCTCTTCGACGCCCTCGACGGTGACGAAGCCCGTGCCGCCGCCGGTGATGCGCGCGCCCATCTTCGTCAGGAACGCGATGACGTCCAGCACCTCGGGCTCAAGCGCGGTGTTGTCGATGATCGTGGTGCCGGGCGCCATCGACGCCGCCATGATCAGATTCTCGGTGCCGGTGTGCGAAGGCGTGTCCAGGTACAGGTGAGCGCCGCGCAGCCGGTCGGCCTTGATGCGGATCGCGGTCTCGTGCTCGTCTACGATGGCCCCGAGCCTGGCAAATCCCCGGTAATGGAAGTCCAGGCTGCGCCTGCCGAGGTTGCAGCCGCCGACCTCGCCCTCGATGGTGGCCTCGCCGAGCCGGTGCAGCAGGGCGGGCACGAACAGCACCGAGGCGCGGAACTTGCCGGCGATCTCGGCGGGCAGCACAGAACTGGTCAGCTCGGAGGCGTCCACGACGAGCGTCCGCTCGGCCTCGTGGAACTTCACCGACGCGCCCACGGCCTGAGCCAGCTCGACAGCCCGTCGCACGTCCTCGATCACCGGGACGTTCCGGAGCACCGTGCGGCCCTTCTCCGCCAGCAGCGACGCGGCGATCATCTTCAGCGCCGCGTTCTTAGCGCCCTGGACGAAGACGGTGCCTTGCAGCGGGTTACCGCCCCGGACGACATAGCGGGTCTCTGGACCGCTCGACATCGTGATGGAACTCCCGTCAGTTAGCCGCTCACTGCCGACACCCGGGCACATGCCCGGCTCCTCTGCCCATGCAGACTGCGGCCAACCCTCACCGAGGACACCCGCTTGTCGTGACGTCAAGTATTCCACCGCTATCGCGCCCCCCAGACCATGATGGCAGTGTTACGTAACGTATCTGAGTGACCTCATAACGTAACCGCAAGGGGATACGGCAGTCAGGACCAGCTCAGGCCCGTGATACGCTCAAATGCCGCCACGTACATCTGCCGGGTTTGCTCGACGATGTCATCAGGCAATGGCGGCGGCGGTTCGTTGCTGTGGCGGTCCCAGCCGGACGCCGGGGATGTGAGCCAATCCCGCACGAACTGCTTGTCGAACGACGCTTGGCTGCGGCCGGGCTGCCACGACGCGGCTGGCCAGAACCTCGACGAGTCCGGCGTCAGCACCTCGTCGGCCAGGCGCAGGGTCCCGGCCCCGTCGAAGCCGAACTCGATTTTGGTATCGGCCACGATGATGCCGCGCTCAGCCGCCATGCTGGCGCCGCGCTGGTACACCGCCAGCGTGACCCGCTCCAGCTCGGCCGCCACGTCGGAACCCACCAGCCGGTCGAGTTCGTCCCTGGTCAGGTTCTCGTCATGCTGGCCCTGCGGGGCTTTGGTGTCCGGATCGAAGATCGGCCGGGGAAGCTGCGAGCCGTCCGTCAGGCCGGGCGGCAGGCGGACGCCGGCTACCACGCCGTCCCGCTGATAATCGGCCAGCCCGGTACCGGTGAGGTAGCCGCGCGCCACGCATTCCACTCCCACCATGCTCAGCGGCATGCAGGTCAGCGCGCGGCCGGCGAACTGAGCCGGGACTGGCGCGGTGACCAGATGGTTCGGCGCGATGTCGGCAAGCTGCTCGAACCACCAGGCGGAAAGCCTGGTAAGGATTTTGCCTTTGTCAGGGATGGGCGTGGCCAGCACATAGTCGAACGCGGAGATCCGGTCGGTCGCCACCAGCAGCAGCACGCCGTCCTCGGTCTGGTAGAGCTCCCGTACCTTTCCCGAGTAGACGTGCCGCAAGCCCGCTTCGCAGTGCCCGGGCTGGTCGCCGGCACCGGCGCCGGCGGTCACGCGAGCCGTTCCAGCCGGTCGAAGACGCCGCCCAGGCGGCGCACGTAGTGCTCAGGGGCGCAGAGGTCATCCAGCCGAGCCTCGTCCAGTTCCCCGCCGCGCGCGGCCGCGTGCTTGCGCAGCGTTTCCCGGAACGGCACACCGGACTGCCAGGTTTCCATCGCCGCCGATTGCACGAGGGCGTAGGCATCTTCCCGCGACATCCCCGCGGCCACTAGCTCAAGGAGAACGGCCGAGGTGTAGATGAGACCGTGGCTTGACTCGAGGTTTGCCAGCATCCGGGCCGCGTCGACGACCAGGCTCTCCATCAGCGTGCTCGTCTGCTCGAGCAGGTAGTCCGTGGCGATCGCAGCGTCGGGCAGGGCGACCCGTTCGGTCGAGGAATGTGAGATATCTCGCTCGTGCCACAGCGGGATGCCTTCCATCACCGGGACAACCTGTGCCCTGACAATCCGCGCTAGCCCGCTGATCCGCTCCGCCTTGACCGGATTCCGCTTGTGCGGCATCGCCGACGAGCCCTTCTGGCCCGCGCCGAACGGCTCTGCCAGCTCGGACACCTCGGTACGCTGCCCGTGCCGGATCTCGATCGCGATGGCATCGCACACCGAGGCGATGAGGGCGAGAACGCTTACCCACTCCGCGATGCCGTCCCTGAGCACCACCTGGGTGGCGACATCGGCGGGCCGCAGGCCGAGTTCGCCGAGGACCTCGGTCTCAATCGAGGGGTCGATGTTGGAGTAGGTGCCAACCGGGCCGGACAGCTTGCCCACGGCCACCGACTGGCGAGCCCGCATTAGCCGGTCGCGGCAGCGGTGCACGGCGAACGCGAAGTCGGCGACCCGGTGTCCCCAGACGTCCGGCTCCGCGTGAATCCCGTGCGTCCGGCCGACTCGCAACGTCGCGCGGTGCGCCAGGGCATGCTCACGAAGGACGTGCAGCAG
Source organism: Actinomycetes bacterium (assembly GCA_021792405.1). Taxonomy (GTDB): domain Bacteria; phylum Actinomycetota; class Actinomycetes; order Streptosporangiales; family Streptosporangiaceae; genus JAJYUU01. The sequence continues at coordinate 3,937 of JAJYUU010000054.1, read as the reverse complement.
CCTCTCGCACCTGGCGGTCAGCAGGTCGGTGGACTCGGCCAGCTGGACGGCAAGGGCCGTGTCGAGCAGGTCGGAGGACGTCATGCCGTAGTGCACGTAGGCCGCCGCCTCGCGCGGCGTGGTGTTGTTGGCCCAGGCGGACAAGAACGCGATCACGTCGTGCCCGGTCACCGCCTCGAGTGCGGCTACTGCCTCGGGCGCTGGCGGCGGGGCAGCGGCGACGGGGGCGACCGCGTCCTGCGGCACCGTCCCGGCCCGCGCGTGCGCGGCCAGCACGAGCGTCTCCACCTGGCACCACAGCTCGTACTTGTGCGCCTCGCTCCAGACGTAACCCATCTCGGGCAGGGTGTAGCGCTCTATCACCCCCCTATCCTGCCGCATCGTCCCTGCCCGGCTCGCCGCCGCCCGGCTCGGCCGCGCCGCCGGCGGATCTGGGCGCTCAGCGCGCGGGCTGTGCCGCGATGTCGCTGCGGTACCAGCCGCCGCGCAGCCGGATCCGGGCTGCCGCCTGGTACGCCGCGTTCCTCGCCGCCGCCTGGTCGGGGCCGTTCGCGACGATATTCAGAACCCGTCCGCCGCAGGCGACGAGCCGCCCGGAGTTGTCCCGCGCGGTTCCTGCGTGCAGGACATAACTGCCGGGAACGCGGGCTGCGTCGTCGATCCCTGCTACCTCGTCACCGCTTACCGGCGAAGCCGGATACCCCTGCGCGGCGATCACCACCGTCACCGCGGCCCCGGGCAGCCAGGTCAGCTTCCCTGCGCTGGCGATGTCGCCGGCCGCGGCGGCTGCCAGCAGACCGCCGAGCGGTGTGCCGAGCCGGTCGAGCACGACCTGGGTTTCCGGATCGCCGAACCGCGCGTTGAACTCGACGACCCGGATGCCACCGGAGGTCAGGCACAGGCCCGCGTACAGCAGCCCGCTGAAGGGGGTGCCCCGGCGTGCCAGCTCGGCCAGGGTCGGCTGCACGACCGTGGTGAGCGTCTCGTCCGCGAGGTCGGGGGGTGCCCAGGGCAGCGGCGCGTAGGCGCCCATGCCGCCGGTGTTGGGGCCGTCGTCCCCGTCATATGCGCGCTTGTAATCCTGGGCAGGTAGCAGGGCCGCTGCGGACCGACCGTCGCAGATCGCGAAGACCGACACCTCCGGGCCGTCCAGGAACTCCTCGATCACCACCGTTCCGCAGGCGGCAGCGTGCTCGAGCGCCCGGGCCCGGTCGGCGGTGACGACGACTCCCTTGCCGGCCGCCAGTCCGTCGGCCTTGACCACGTACGGCGGGCCGAGCTCATCGAGCGCGGCCCGCACGTCCGGCCCGGTGGTGCAGGTCCTGGCTGCGGCGGTCGGGACGCCGGCGGCCGTCATCACCTGCTTGGCGAACGACTTGGATCCCTCGATCATCGCAGCGCCCTGGTCGGGCCCGAAACACCGGAAGCCGGCCGCGCGCAGGGCCCCGGCAACCCCGGCGACCAGCGGCGCCTCCGGGCCGACGACGATCAGGTCGGCGGCCGTCTGCCTGGCCAGTTCGATGACCTGCGCCGGGTCCGCCGGCGCGACGCTGTGCAGCTCGGCGACCTGGGCGATGCCGGGATTGCCGGGCGCGGCATGCAGTTGCGTGACCGCTGGATCCATCGACAGCGACCGGGCGAGCGCGTGCTCGCGGCCGCCTGAGCCGAGGACGAGTACCCGCACGGCGCCGAGCCTACCGGCAGCGCGGGCCGCGATGAGGCCGGTCACGATCCCGGCGATCGTCGGTGGCGCACCGGAGAGTCGGCCGTCGGTTTGGCGCAACGGCCAAGTCCACGGACCTGACTCTCTCGCTTGACTCAGCCAATATCCCGTGACTCGGTCCGGCGCCTCGACGGAAAAGAAGTGACAAAGTGCCTTAACTCATGCTATTGACAGGAACTCGGCCGTTCGGCGATGCTGAGCTAGCTCCGACGGCAAGAGCGCCGGGATGGTCGTACATCCCAGCGCCCGGTGCCCTCATATGGTGCCCATTCAGGTCAGGAATGGATCATGAAGACTCAGCTGGCTCTATGCCACGCGCGTTCCCGGGATCTGCCCGTCGCGGCAGCCGTAAACGGCCGGGATCATGGCCGGGGGGGGGTATGTGGCCGGACGCCGCGGTGCCTGCCCTGAGGTTCGCTGCCAGCGGCCGTGGCTGATCTGCCGGTGCGCGGCGAGTTTTCCGTCTGGCGGATGATCGCGGGAAGCGGACCCGGCTGGCCCGCCACGGCTCATCGCGCGGCCGGCGTGCTGCGCGAGACGGCAAGCCCGGAACGGATGTGCATTCTCTGGGGGCCGGACCGGGCTGCGGCGGAGCGGGCTGCCTGTGTGCCGGCAGGTGCGCTGGCCGAGGTGCGCTACCCGCTGGCGCGGCTGCCGGCCATGCTGATCACCGGCCGGGACGCCGTGTACCTGCCCGCGGGTGCCGGCGGTGGCACGGACAGGATCGTCCGCGACGTGGCCGCCGTAAGCGTGCTGATTGACTTCTTCGACTGCCAGTGGGAAGCCGCGCGTCCGGACGACGCCAGGCCGCCTCGGGCTGAGGTCGAGGTGCTGCGGCTACTCGCAGCCGGGGTGAAGCACGAGGTGATCGCCCGGCAGCTGGGGCTCTCGCCGCGCACGGTGGGCCGCCGGATCGATGACGCTTATGACCGGCTGGAGGCCGTCAGCGCCTTTCAGGCCGGTTACCAGGCGGCCCGGAGAGGCTGGATCTGAGCGCGGGCCGTGCCTGGCGGTGCTCCGGCAGGCGGAGTTTGAGATTTAGGGGGTGACTGGCTGCTGGCCGAGGGCTTGCAGCACGAGGTTCAGCGGGGCGAGGTCATACAGGGCGGCGTACTGCGTGCTTTCGGTGCCGGGCAGCAGGGAGGCGACTCCGGGGCTGTCGGTGAAGGTGATCTGGGACAGCGAGGCGGCGAGCACGCCGGAGGACAGCGGGATGCCGCTGGCCTGCAAGACGCGGCTGAGTGCCGGGATGACTTGCAGCAGGCTGCCGTGCAGCAGGCCGGTGGCTATCGCGTGTGCTTTGAGCAGGGCGGTGACGGCGGCGGTGTGGTGGTCGAGGAAGCTGGTCGTGACGACCAGGCCCGTGGCGGGCGGCTCGGCGCCGGGGCCGGCGCTGGCCTGGGTGTACAGCACATGTCCGCCCGCGTCGGTCATCTCCACGTCCGCGGGTGCCAGGGCCCACGCGCCCGCGATGCGACCGGCCCGGAAGGCGGCGACCGCGGCGGCGGGAGCCAGCGGCCGGATCGTGACAGGTCCCTGGCCGTGGCGGGGCCCGGCGAGGTGGCGTGCGGTGAGCCAGGAGCGCAGCGCGGTAGCTTGCGGCCCGGTGGTGGCAGTGGTGGCCAGGACGTGCCCGCTGAGCTTGCCGGGGGAGGTTATCGCCGAGGCGACGACGAGTTCGGCGCCGCCGGTGGCCGCGCCGGCGATGAGCCGCAGGCTGCCGGGCGCCGCGGTGATGGCGGCCAGGATGGCGGCCGGGCTGGCGTAGGCGGCGTCGAGTTTCCCGGCGGCCAGCGCGCTGGCTTCGGCCTGGTCGGTTGAGAAGGCCACCACTTTCAGGGTGACCTTCGGCCCGAGTTCCCGGGCGAACAGGTGCTGCTGGATCGCGGTGATCGCGACGGCTTGTGTCAGGGCCGGGACGTAGCCGAGCCGGACGACCGGCGGGGGCTTGGCTCCGGTGCCGGGGATCGGCGTGCTGGCCGCGCAGCCAGCCGCGGCCAGTACGCCGGCGATCCCTGCCGCTGCGAGTGCGCGCCTCATCGAAGCTCCCGTCCTGCCTTACCGGACCATGGTCAGGCAGGCCAGCGTAAGAGCCTGTTTAAAAACCTCATGCCGCTTGTCGCAGGGCGGGCGATGCTGGTGCTGGCGCCGGTGGTGCCGCGGGCTGGCGGCGGGCCAGGCGCGCGGCCATGATGTGGATCATGGACCAGTACA
>JAJYUU010000053.1 GCA_021792405.1 Actinomycetes bacterium | reverse complement strand
GAGCTATGGACCGCACCGACCCGCTGGGACTCTCGGTCCGCAGCGTCGTCCGACCACGTGCCCCACTGCGCCGCAACCCTGGGCGCATGACTGCCTGCCCGGCGCACTGGCCGGCCGGGCACGCTGCCGACCAGGTAGTCAGTCAGTCGCGTCCGGCGCGGGCCGATCCGGCGTCAGCCCCAGATAGTGTTGTCCGGCCCCACCACGGTGGCGACATCGCCCGCTGCAGCCGCGATGTGCGTTCGGGCAGGCGTTGCCGGCACCGTATGCACTTCCACGAGCGCTATGCAGGGCAAGGCGACGAGCAGAACTCCCGCGACGATGCGGCCCGTGATTCCAGTTTTCATCGGAGACTTCCCATCAATCGTGCATCTGAGCTTCCGATCCGCTTCTGCTCCGAAGTTAGAAGGTGCGCTTATCAGATCGTTATCGGTTCGCTACTGAGCGGCTTTGAGCTTCGCCGTCATGGCAGCGATCTTGATATGGCTCAGTAATAATCAGGGGCTGTTCTTGGCAGCCTTATGGCGTACGGCAGGCCATCCTCCGGTTGCACCACGGGCTTGCCGCACGCGAGCGCGAATGTGATGAGTTCTCCTGGCGGGTTTATCCCCAGCAACGGCTCGGCAACGCTCTCCTTGACAGCGCCAGTAAGCGAGGCGCCGAGTCCGAGCGCCATTGCAGTCATCGAAAATACCTGCGCCACATGCCCGACGTTCTGGAGCATCATCCGGTAGGCAATCGGATGTGGATATTTCCAGGACATCCGCTCGGCCATGGCAACGGTGAGTACTCCAAATGATGCGTTCTGAAAGAAGCCTTGCCGGTGAGTTATGTCCTCAAGATCAGCACGACTGACATTCTCGTTAATGGGCTCGAGGCCGTGCCGAATGTTGTCGTAGTGGTAGAGCCCCGGCTGGACCGAGGTGACGTTGAATACGAAAACGAATGCTTCCGTTTCATGCCGTGCCCCGCCCGAGGCAGCCGCGCGGAGCTGCAGTGTGCCGAGCTCACCCGCATCCGCGAACCTCAGCGGCGCGAACGTGTAATGGAGCAGGTCCGAGAACCTGTCCAGGGCCAGCGGCTCGTCTTTGAAGTGCCGGTGCGTCCGGCGGCCCTCCAGCACGGTGCGGAAAGGGACGTCAAGCCCGCACCGCACCCGCGGCAACAGCAGGATCCGGTCAGAGGCGCAAGCTCGCAGGCTTGACGGCCGGGGAACGGTGGCGATGCGGTCGACGTATTCCCGCATTGCTTCCGGCGTGCCCTTCGAGACGAAGTGCGTGTCACGCATCCTGCGATAGAAGCTCCAGGCTGTAGTGCCCCACTCGCGCCACGGCGACTCGAGCGGATCTGGCTGTTGTCGTGCGTCGATGAGGAAGCCGGCCTCGCACAGTCTCTCCAGCACCGCGGCTGGCAACCCGGCCGGGTCAATCCCGTCCCGTCCCTGCAGTACGATCCCGGCTATCGCCGGGCCGACGGATAGTCGGCGTGCCAGTCGCGGGCTAGACAAGATGATCTTGTCGCCGCAGGCCTCGATGACAAGCGGATCCACCGCGCGCAGCTGGCAGGAACCGGCGGCCTGCAGCCCTGCGCCGCTCCTAGCCGCACCCACAGCCGTGAGCTGCTCCGTCATTCTTCCGAACCTCCCTTATCGGACCGGGCGAGTGGTCAGCCGCCCGCCCAGTACTGCTCCGATGCGACCGCGAGCAACGCGGAAATCTGCTTTGTCAAGCTGGCGTCCCCGATCAGCCGCGCAGTCCGCAAGCAACTGCGAAGCGCTGCCGTAGTCGCGCCGGCCCCGCACACCTTCCGGACCTCCTCCAAGGCGGAACCGAGGTGCGCCGCACTGTCCTTCGTACCAGCGGTTGAGATGGCCGCTACCTGATGCGCGAGCATCCGCGCTACCCAGCTGCCGACCAGATCCAGCGCAGCCAGATCCGGCGGTTCGCCCTCCGGTTCCAGCACATATGCCCGGGCAGCGCACAGCGCAGCCGCGGCCTCCGCTCCGGCATCGAGGTAAATCTGCCTGGCCCGCATCATGGCGTCGCGGGCAGCCGTATAGTCACCGGCGAGTTCTGCTACCTCGCCAGCGAACTCCCAGGTGTCCCCTTCGCCTCGTCGATGACCTATATCTCCGCAAACCGAACGAGCCGCCGCGAGCATCTGGCTCGCCGCCGCGACGTCGCCGTCGACCGCTGTCAGCAGAGCCGCCGCGCAACTCACTTTCGCGTGCAGGAGTGGTGAGTCAGCCACCTCCGCTCGCAGCTCAAGGCACTGCCGGAGCGCTGCTGGCGGCGGCGCGTCGCCGTATGCGAGCACCAGCGCCAGGTTCGCGCAGATATCGGTCATTCCAAGACACGACGACAGGTTCCGCACCTGCAGGTATGACGCGCGGAGAAGCTGCTCGGCCCCCGGATAGTTGCCCTCGCGTGCACGCATGGCACCTCGCCAGAGGTCGAGCCGAGCCCGGGCGCTGACGTCTGGCGAGCCGTCGACCACAGTGACTGTCGCCGGGTCGAGCACCCCGGTGAAGACCGTCTTGTTCACCTTCAGATGCGCAATGGCCGCCGGGTTCCCCGCCAGCGACTCGGCATCGGCGATGCGCGCCATCGCCTCAGGTACCAGCCCGCTAGCGCCCAGCGCGTATGATTCCAGGACCGCAATCTCCAGCTGCGTCACGCCCTCACCGCAGCCAAGTTCCCGTGCCTGACGGCAGATGTCAGCGGCCGCACGGAAATCCGACCGGAATATCGCGGCTCGGCTGGCCGTAACCAGGCATTTCACGGCCAGTTCAGTGGCGACTTCGTCGTGCGTTCCTCCCGGCTCCAGCTCATGCCAGTACTCCTGGCTCCTGAGGGCATGCACCGCAGCCAGATCAGCTAGCAGCAGATCAGCGCTCCTGCCGACCAGGTTGCGCGCGATCGCACCGTGGATCTCCGCGCGCTCACTGAGCACCGTGTGGGCATAGGCGACCTCGCCCGCCGTCCTGCCGCTATCCAGGCCCGCCGCCTCAAGCTCATCCAATCCCGCGGCGAATGCCGGCTCGTCCAGGTTGCACACCGACGCCAGATCCTCGGTCCGACCAGCGCAATCCCAAGCACCCAGGCACGCCAGGATATGCCGAGCGTGCGGGCTGATCCGGCTGATGCGAGCGCCGAGAGCAGCCTCCGCCGAGGGCGGCAGCTCGTCATCCATCCCTTCCGCTGCCATGGCAGCCAGCTGTTGCAGGAACAGCGGGTTGCCGCCGCTGCGTTCGATCAGCTGATCCTCAACCGTCGTCGTGGCGTGCAGCTCGATGTCGCTGACCAGTTCGCGCAGCAGTTCCCTGGCATCGTCAGGAGCCAGCATCGGAACCTCGAGCACCTGCCCGGTGAATCCGGCAAGATCGCGGCCAGCAGCGATCAGCACCAGCGGACCGACCGTGCCAGGGGCCAAGTCGAACAGTTCGCGAACCACTGCGGGGGCCTGCGGGTAGTCATCGATGATCACCACGAGCGGCTGGCGCGTAGCCAGTTGCGCCAGCCGGCGCCGGATGGTCCATTGAAGCTCGCGCACCGACAGATCACCAAGATGATCATCCTCGGACCGGCCCGCGATCTGCCGGTAGACTTCGTGCAATCGCGGGACGCCCGGATCGGCATCGCTGCCGCCGACCGCAATCCGCAGCAAGGTCACGGCACTGCCGTCCAAGCCGCGCGCAAGCTCGTCCAGGATCCGCGTCTTCCCGCTGCCGATCGGGCCGACCAGCCCGATGGACGTAACCCCCGGCACCGACATCGCGCACCTGACCTGCGAGTGCAGGTTGCTGAGCAGCGCGACCTGATTAATCATGCTCTTGTTCCGCTCGGCATCGCGCGCACCCCGGATCGCACGCCAGACCCGCAAGGGTCGGTCGAATCCCTTGGCCGCCACGGCAACCAGCGGTTCGCACACCACTCTCTCGCGCACCAGCAGCCACGTCTTGCCGTCGAGCACCACTGAGTCGGCCGCTGCCGCGCCCTGCAGTCTCGCCGCACGATTCATGACTGAGCCGATCGCAAACGAGGAGTCACGGTCGGTGATCATGACCCGCCCCGAGGCGATACCGCAGCGGATCGACAACCGCGCCCCTTGGTGTTGGAGATCGGCGTAATCACTGACAGACAGCCGATCGACGGCATCGAGAGCGGCTTCTACGGCGCGTACTGCATCATTCTCATCCGAGGCATCCGCGCCGAACACCGCGACAACGGCGTCACCGATGAATTTCTCAATCCGGCCGCCGGCACCGGTCAGCGCCGAGCCGGCGGTGGCGAAATAGGTCTCGAGAATCCGATACCACACTTCCGGATCGAAGCGCTGCGCCAGCTCAGTAGACTGGGCAATGTCGCAGAAGACCACGGTCACGAGCTTCATGCTCGGCACATCCCGGCTTCCGCCCAGCCGGGCACCGCATTTCATGCAGAATCTTGCATGGTCCGGATTGGGGGCGCAGCACGCGGCGCACGCCACGCAAACAGTCATTCGCCCGCCTCCCTCATCGCTTAGCCCGGTGAGCTAGGAACTCATGAGCTTCGACACGGCGCTGAGAAGTTCGGTCACGGCAAACTCGCGGCGTGCGTCAGAACCGGCCCCGAGCAGCTCGGCGAGCGCTTCAGCCTGGCTGCCGGCGCCAGCCATCGCCGCGCGTTTGCGCTCAGCGGTCAGCAATCTGAGGGCGGCGCAGCTTTGCGTGGCCAGTTCGGTGAGCATGTCGATGGACGAGATGTCGCCGACCGACTCCAACTGCGGATCGAGGACCTCCAGAACGCCCAGAATCTCGCCATCGTGCTCGACCGGCGCGGCCATGATGACCTCCGGGACCAGCCCGGTCTGAGCGGCAAAATCCCGGTCGAACCTGCTGTCGTCCGAGGCCCCGCGGACAACGATCGGCTCACCTGACCTCAGTACCCAGCCTGCGATTCCCTGGTCATGCGGAATCTCCACACCGACCAACTGGTCCTCGCCCACCCCGGAAGAGGCCTCGAATACGAGAGCGTTCCGCTCCTGGTCGTAAAGGAATATCGAGGAGGCGGCAGCCGCGAAGGTCAGGCGAGCTAGACGCGTGGTGGACCGGAGGATCTCGTCGTACCCTTGATTTACCATCGTAGCTCCTTGGCGTCTACATCGCGTGGTTGTCTGCCACAGCAGAAAGCACGTGCTTAAGCTGGGCTGTGCGGAATGTGCTATGCCGTTCCAGGACCCGTGCCGAAAGGCCGGCGATATGCGGGGTAGCGAAGCTGTTTCCGGATACATGTTTTATGGAACCATCCGGCCATCCCACCGGTACCTGCGCACCGAGTGCGAAGAAATCCACCGGAGGATCGGGATTGCACTCAATATATTCTGAATCATGAACCGCATGCGAGCCAACGGATATCACAGATGGAAATCGCCAGGGATAGCTATTCACCGGGCCGTTATGAGCAGCCGATACCAGGGTGACGCCTGAGTAATAAGCTTCATCGGCAAGGTCGTGGAGCCGTTCCTTAAATGCGAGTTTGCGAGTGGACAGGCTCACGTTCACAAGCTGGTAGCCCTCTCGCACTGCCCACTCCAAGGCGACAAGCAGTGCGTCTCCGTTACCGCGGAGATCGGGCGCGAGCACCCGCACGCTGACTATCTCGCAGTCTGGCGCGAGCCTGCGGATGATGGTCGCGCAAGCGGTGCCATGACCAGCCACGTCGCCCGAGTCGTCGGGCCGAACTGACCAGTGGCCATCTTCCAGCGCTGTATAGAACTGCTGACGTCGGCCGACCAGTGGGTGATCAGGCTGCACGCCGCTGTCGACGATGCACACGCGCACGCCGCGGCCTGTCGCACTGCCCCAGGCCCAGGCACGGTCCATCGGAGCCGGGGCCGCGATGGCCCTGCGATCAAGCGTCGCTCCGACCGACATATGAGCGAACCGTATGGCTTTCATGGGCTGCTCAGACTGCCGGGCGCAGCCCGGCGTCTGCGGCGATGATCCCCAGGCGGCCCCGCCAGTTGTGCTTGATGCTCGGGCACGGCACGTTGCCCTCAATCCACTGCTTAGGGCAGGCGCCGCCGCAGATGGGCAGCATCGGGCAGGACGCGCACTGCTGTCCGCCAGACTCGATCCGGTCGTACCAGTCGTCGAACATGCCGCGCGGCCTCCTCACACTAGACGTCAGCTCCTCTATGCGCGCGATCACACCGTCATCGCGGGCACCGGGAACAAGCGGGTGCTCAGAGCAGGAGTAAGTGCGGCCGGTCGCGTCGGTGAGGTCGCTGGAGCGCGTCGTGGCCCGGCAGGTCGACCGTTTCGGAGCCGTGGGCATTCCAGGGAAATTGATTCCCAGCGCATGCGCTTCCTTGAACCATTCTATCTCATTCTCCGCAAAGACCCTGTGCTCGATCTCTGCCTGAGATATATCGTTACCCCAGGAATGCACCGGCATGAGATGCAGCTCAACCTGCTTGGTGCCGAGGCCAAAGCACGCAAGGTCAGCTATCAGATCACTGACATACCCAGCGTTCTCGGCATCGACGTTGACTCGGATCCCGATAGTCATATTCGGTGCGACATTGTCGCGCACTGCCTGACTGAGCACGTCGACAATACGCAGGTAGGTCGGCTTGCCGCTGCGGCGGATGCGGCGCTTGTCATGCATCGCTTCCGGACCGTCGAGCGTCACATCCATCCAGGTCAGTCGGCAGTCATCGTGAAGTTCCTGAATCCGGCGAACTGTCAGCAGACTGCCGTTCGTCGGCATGCGGGCCGAGTACCCTTTCCCGTGGTCGCGCGCAGCCTGACAGAACGCGGCGCTGAGTTCCCGGATAGTCCTGTATCCCATCAGCGGCTCACCGCCGAACCAGCCGACTATCACCTTGCGGCACGCCGGATCGGCGAATGCCGCAAGCACGCGGTCCTTGAAGTCCTCAGCCGCCGAGCGGTCGGCCGCGCCCCTGACATGCTCCTGGCCGCAGTATCCGCAGGCCATGTTGCAGTAGGAGGTCGGCATGAAAGCGAAGCTGCGCGCCGCCGGGTCATCCGAGCCGGCGCGATAAGCGCCGAGCACTGCTGCGAGCTCATCGTGGTCTGCGCTAACTACCGCCCCGGCGGCCGCCAGGGCCTGCACTTCAGTGTCCGGGAGGACGTCCAGTGGCGAGCCGCTGAGCAGTCGTTCGGCCGTATCACTGGGCAGACTGAACAATCGCGTTGCGCTCGTGGAGTATGCAAGCTTGATCTTCTGGCCATCGGCGGAGTAATAGTCACGATCGTCGATGAGCAGATAGCGGCTTCGTACCATCGTCATGAAGCAAGACCTCCCGACGCACCGATAAGGTCGATTGTCAGATCAGCCGAAGCTCTGCTGTAAGCAGCCGAAGGATCTGCCGATATCCGCACTCCGGCGCCCCGGCAACTGTTCGCCAGGCTCGGGCGCTTGTCATAGCCCCCCCGAATATCACGCAGGCCGAGGCGCACCGCCGTGATCCGGTCGACCTTGTGCACCCGCAGCGTCCGCTGCAGAAACCGCTGCAGGAACTGATCACCGCAGGTCAGGTCCATCACCCGGCCGGCCTCGATCCTGACCTGCACGGGCCTGTCCCGCAGTCTGCAGTCCATCCGCGTGTTCCGGTTGATCTCGATGGCGCCGTCCGCGACGAACACCCCGTCCGCGGTTAGCACATCGGCTTCGAGCCTTCCGAACGGATGCCCAAGCCGCCATGATCTGACCGACAAGATGGTCTGCGACCGAAGCGCGGAACGCAGGACGAATGACGGCTGCAGCTCCGCCAGTACCTGCCGAGCACGGTCAGACACTGACAAGAGAGACTCCCAAATTTCCAGGGAGGACAGTTCATCCGTGCCCGGCAGCTGGGTCACCGCATCCGGCAGATCTAGTTCCATATCGGCGAGGACGATCGCCGGCCCGTCGGACACCTGTCTCGCACGCCGTTCCACGTCAATGCGACGAGCAAGACAGGCGACCATCATCACGCGGACCCCGGCCGCCCGAAGGTAGGCGCACAGCCAGGATGCCTCCTGAACGCTCTCCTTCGTAAAGATCAGTGTCAGGTCCCGGATCTGGCTGATCGGCTGGACCTGCCGTACTATCTCGCGAATGGCCTCGCGTTGCGGCTGGTCAGGCCACTGCGTGCGGTTCAGCATGAGGCTGGTCGCCTGAGCCGCAGTTTGCCTTCTCGCCGGCAGCACGGCAATCCCGGATCTGGCGCTCATTAGCTCAGCCCTTCCGCAGTGTGGTGATCTCGGCAGCTAGCAGTTCGTGCGACTGCGGCGGTTTCCCGGCGGACCTCAGACCGGAGCGGGCCGCGATGCCGGCCACGACCATGATGAGTGCCGCAACGGCAAAGACTGTCGTCACATCACCGAAGCTCAAGCCCAGGATCTTGATGTCCACCGAGCGCAGCACGGTGCTCGCCATGAATCCGGCAATAGCAGCTGAGATGATCGACGAGAGATAGACGAGCGGATTGATGACAGCATTGATCCGGCCGAGCATCTTGTCCGGAGTGGCTTGCAGAATCAGCGGTCCGATGGTCACGTTCACGCATGCCAGCGGAACGCCGGCAAGCGCCAGTATCAGGACTGCCATGCCCAGCGACCGGCTCTGCGAATAGCCGAACACGACGAACCCGGTCACCAGAATGCCGTAGGTGTACAGACGCCAGTCACCCAGCGTCCGCGCGAACCAGCCGCTGGCCACGGCCCCGGCGATACTGCCGACGCCGAATGCGGCTTCAAGCACGCCGAGCCATCTGCCCGGCAGTCCGAGGGTCTGCGTGATGAAAAAGACGTTGAGCACGTTGATCGCGCCGACGCCCAGCGTGTAAAGGCAGATAGAATACACCACGGCTTTCAGGGCGCGGCTGCCCTGAAAGTACCGGAACCCGTCCCTGAGCTCTGCCCAGAAGTTAGCTTCCTGCTCCTCAGTGCGGGCAACAGGCGGAGTTTTCACGCGGACCAGGCGGGTTGCGGCGAAGGAGATCAGATACGACGCGCTGTTGAGAATCAGCGCCCAGCGGACCCCGGCGGCAAAGAGCAGCGGAGCCGCAATCGGGGGGCCGAGGACTGCGGCGGCGCTGGCGGTAGCCGTGGACATTCCGAACGCCTGTGCCCGGTCTGGCGCGTCTAGCACGGAACCGATGATCGCGAATCGGGCGGGATTGAAGAATTGCGAGACCGCGCTCGTGAACGCGACGATCGCATAGATCATGCTGAGCTTGGCAGCGATCGGCCAGCTGGCTCCGAACAAGGGGATCACGAGCAGGACGGCCACGACAATGGCCCGGGTGGCGTCAGCGCCCAGCATCACCCGCAAGCGATTCCACCGGTCCACGAAAACGCCAGATAGCGGGCCGACCACCAGAACCGGCACGGCCGTCGCCAGCAGGACGCCGCCGACCGCAGCCGGCGCCCAGGAACGGTCGGCCGCGATCACCGTCCCGACCCAGAGAACGACGGTCGTGTTGAACACGAAATCGCCCAGGATCGACACGGCCTGCGCGAACCACAGGCGACGCCAGTTCCGGTTCCGCAGCAGCCTCGCTGACTCAGGCTTCATCACGCGTCCTATCTCCTTCTCACTGGCTGCAGTCACCGATGCTGGTCTGCGGGCCAACGATGACGAGCGTCGGCTCGCTGAGCAAGCGCGGAAGTCGGCTCGCGATGTCTCGGACATCGGCGCCGCGAAGCACGGCGATCCGGTCCGCCGCAAATGACGGTCGCAAGCCGCCCTGAAGGCAGTCCGCCGCACTAGCGATCAGTCCGCGGGCCGAGTCCCTCACCAGCGCCTCCGAGCGAAGCAACTGCGTGCACGCCGTAGCCAGTTCGGCCGGAAGCAGGCTCTCGGGCAGGGCGGCGCTCTCCGCCCTAATCAGGTCAAGCGCGTGCGGCAGGGCGCCCATCGCCACTGAGAGCCCGGCATAGCCCATGCCCAGCAGGTGCTCGCCGAGGCCGATCTTCTGGACTGCCGCATGCGTTCCATAGCTGTAACCCAGCCGTTCGCGGAACAGCGCATGCCAGCGTGATCCTGCCCAACCGCCCAGGATGTGCATGGCGACTTCGAGCGCAGCGAAGTCGGCTGCGTCTTCAAGCTGCGTAACGACTCCCCACAGCAGGTGCGCCTGGTCGCTCAGATCCCAGTCGCTCACGACCTCTGCCTCGGGTGACGCTGCCAGGTCATCAAGCGATGCCCACGGCGCAGCGTAGGCCGGCTCTGCAGCGACAGCACGACCACGGCCGATGCACGCCCCATACGCGGCCGTGTCGTCGTCACCGGCAATTAGGACGCGCAGCCTCGTGCCCCACACGAGCCGCACCCCGGCGGCGACGACGTCCTGCGCAGTCACGGCTTCGACTCCCTCAGCCGTGCCTGCCGGCGGTGCCGCCAGCCGCGATCCAGCGCGGAAGCGGGAACTTCGCAGCGCATCGACGGCGACGCTGCGGACATCCTGCCGGCGCCGGTCGAGCTCATGACGCACGATCGCCGTCGCGGCGGCGACTTCCCGGCCGCTGATTGCGATCGTCGTCAACCGGTCCAGCATGACAGGCAACGCGCGGCGCAGATACTCACGAGGGGCCCGCAGTTCAAGATGACAGGCGCTATCGCGCACACCCCACTCGGCGGAGACGCCCGCTGATTCCAGCTCATCGGCGAGAATCTGGCCGGTGCTGTCATCCTCAGTGCGCAGAACGGCCGCCATCGTGATCGCGTGCAATCCAGCCTGGCGCACCGGTTCGCGCACCGGGCCGCCATCCCAGAAGAGCCGAGCCGAGATAATCTCCTTCCGAACTCCCCGCGTCAGATAGAGATCTGCCGACTGAGCTGCGATCTCGGTAAGGTCACCTGCCAGGCTGCCGACAATATGACTGGCTACTAGCGTGCGCATAGCAACTCGATTCTGGCGCCAGGTTGATGCCAGTACTCCAGACCGGTCTTCAGGTCGGCGGCCGTCAGGCTTCGGATCTTTGCGTCATGTTCAAAGTACGCATCGGCAGTCCCGGTGAGCTGCATCGAAAGGCTCAGCGCATCGGTCCGGCGAATCACTGAGTCGTCGTCAGTGAGCCATGCCGATCGGTACATGGCCCGGGTACGCTCTAGGGCAGCACTGTCCAGGTCACACGCCAGTGCCCGTGCGATCACGGCGTCGACAGCGGCGATGGTGTGCTCGCAGTCCCCCGACTGCGCGGGCATTATCTCGATTACGCCTATTGACGGCCCAAATTCCCGGCCCATCGTCTTGGCGGCGACGGCAGAGGCTACGCCTTGGCGGCGCACCAGCGAGTCCGGCAAAAGCGCTGACGTTCCCCTGCTCAAGTAGAAAGACGCAAATCGAGCTAGCTCGAATTCCCAGGTCCGTTCAGCCGGAAGCCGAACTCCGAGGTACACCTTCGTCTTGCGGGGGCCCTCGATGGTCAGCCTCCGGCGGATCAGGGCTGGGCTCGCCGCGGGGGCGCCGCCCGCGTCAGCCGACTGGCTGGCCGGGAAGGCCTCCAGCAGAGCCATCACCTTGCCGGTCATGGCAGGAAAGTCGCACTGCCCGGCAATCGCTACCTTCACCCGGCCACCGGTATAATTTCGCGCTTGAAAGTCGCAGCAATCCTCTGCGGTCGTTGCCTTGACATCGGCGACGGTCCCGATCGGGAGACGATGGTAGCCAGTCGACGGAGCGCACAGTTCCCGGACGACTGTCTCTACGGCCTGACCGTAACCGACATTGTCCATTCGCTGACTGCGCTCATTCAGCACGACAGCCCGCTCATCATCCAGAGCGCAAGCCGACATCATCTCCGGCGTCTCGGCAAACCGCTCCCGCTCCATATCGAGCAGATCACCGAACAAATCGGGCGTTACGGCGTGGTAATACTTTGTCCAGTCAGCTGAGGTCTTGGCGTTCACAAACCCGCCCCACGCCTGGACCGTCCTAATATGCTCGCCACGCATATGCCGTGCGGTGCCGGAGAACATCAGGTGCTCGACCACGTGCGCTAACCCGCTCCGCCCAGGCGGATCACAGGACGCCCCGGCAGCGATGCGGATGCTCATTGCGACCAATGGCTGAGCGGCGTCGCTTACCACAGTGGCAATAGCACCTGAGGACGCAGCGAGAGTGCGGACCGACGGAGCCTGCGTGGCCATGGTTCTCCTTTCGCGGCTATGTGGCGGCTTGCCGCCACATAGCCGCGCGACTGTCAAGCGCAGATGCCGTTGATGTCGAGGATTCCGACCTCGCCCTCGTCCTCGTCGTCGATCCCGTGGCCCTGAACGTCAGCCTCGGTCTCGGTCTCGGCCTCAGCCTCGGCCTTGGCGGCCTCCAGTTCTTCCTTGGTCGGCTCGCGATCGGTCACAGGTTGCTCCTTCCGTCGGCGCGGTCCGCCCGATACGGGCCGCAAGCAACGAGTTGCCGCCACCGAGATGCCGTTCCGCCAACATCTCCTTAGCAACTGGCTGCACGGATCCATGACCTCACCGTTAGCTATCCGTGCCCTATGCATCCGCTATCGGCCCAATCCGGGCTGCAGACCCGCGTGACCATGTCATTTGGCGCGGTGTTTCGGCCTGGGCCCAGACGTTCGGCGCAGGCATCGGCGCGGACGGGGCCGGATATGTCAGCGGGCTATCCCTCGCGCTGGTGTCGAGCTGAGCTCCGCTGCGTCCAGGCCAGCACCTGCGCCGAAGCTCAGGGCTCCGGATAGAGTCCGGCCAGCAGTTCGAAGGCGCGCTCGAACTCTGCCGGGGTGAGGAGCTCCGGCGCGAGGCCCTGATAGATATCCAGTCCGATAAGCAGCGCGTGGCCGATCGCCCATGCTTGCACGGGGGTAGTCGGCGGCAGCGGCTGCTCGTCATCGTCCGCCGCTAGCTCCGCCAGGCGCCGCTGCAGGTCGGCGCTGTAGCGCCGGCGGGCATCGGGATTGCGCAGCAGGGCAGCAATGAACTCCAGGCTCACCGCGAGCCCGGCTTTGTCCGTGGTGGCCTCGTCGACGGCCATGGCCCGGCCGAATTCTGCCAGCCGTTCGCGCAGCGGCCGGGACCGGTCGTTGACCACCGCACCGTAATCCGGTGTCGGCGTGGCCTCGATGGCGCTGAGCAGCAGGTCCTCCTTGCTCGAGAAGTTCCCGTAGATAGCGCCCTTCGTCACCTCGGCCGCATCCGCGATCTGCTCAAGCGAGGTGGCCGCATAGCCGCGTTCCCGGAAGAGCCGCTGCGCTTCGTCGAGCAGGCGCTGCCGCGTCTTCGCCTTTGCCGTCGCTCTCGTCATCCTGGCCACGGAATCCATGCTGCCACACTGGAAATACCAGAGGCATATAGATACCGTTGGTATGTGAAATGAAGCCGGCCGCCGAGGTGAAGGAGGACGCGTGAGCCTCGCAGGGCACGCGCTGCGCCGCGTCGTGGAGTCCTCGGTAGTGCGCTTCTGCCAATGGCGCGGCGACCCTGTCGCCAGATTGCTGCAGCCCGATACGAAAGCCGACCCGTACCCGCTCTACGCCGATCTCCGCCGGCGCGGGCTCGTCCGCAGCCCGCTTGGATCGTGGGCGACGGCGAGCCACGAGACGGCGGCAAACGTCCTGCGGGATCAGCGGTTCAGTTCCTCGCCCCGCCACCAGCGCGGGTACCGCCCTCCGGTCTACCCGGCCGGCGATCCCCGCGCCGAGCTTCCCGCCGCTGACCTGCTCACGATGGACCCGCCCGACCACACCCGGCTGCGGCGGCTGGTGTCCGGCACGTTCAGCGCGCGGGCGATAGCCGGCCTCGAGCCGTGGATCCGTAACCTCACCGGCCGGCTCCTCTCCCCGCTGGACGCCGTGGCGGGCTTCGACCTCATCAGCGCGCTGGCTTTCCCGCTCCCCATTGCGGTGATCTGCCACCTTCTCGGTGTCCCGGCGCAGGACCAGGAAAGCTTCCGGGCCTGGGGCCATGACCTGGCTGCCACCCTTGAGCCGGCGGCCGCGCCAAGCGCCGAGAGCCAGACGCGCTCGTCGGAGCTGGCCCTGACCGCATACCTGCGGGAACTGGTGCGCAAGCATCGCGCCGATCCCGACGACAGTCTGCTTTCCGCGCTCGTGGCGGCCGAGGAGGACGGTGACCGGCTCAGCTCCGCGGAACTCGTCAGCACGGCCCTCCTACTCCTCGTGGCCGGCTTCGAGACGACCGTGAACCTGATCGGCAACGGCACCGTCGCGCTGCTGCGTGACCGGGAGCAATGGGAGCGGCTGCGGGACGACCCGGCCCTGGTGCCCGCGGCAGTCGAGGAACTTCTCCGATACGACAGCCCGGTCCAGGCGACCTCGCGGATCGCGACGCAGGACGTCGAAGTCGACGGTGCGGTGATCCCGCGAGGAGCGTCAATCATCGTGGCCATCGGCGGCGCCAACCGTGATCCCCGCGTGTTCGACCAGCCCGACCGCCTGCGGATCGACCGGCCGAATGCCTCGCGGCACCTAGCGTTCTCCGCCGGCATCCACCACTGCCTCGGCGCCGCGCTCGCCCGCCTCGAGGCCCGCATCGCGGTCGAGGAACTCACCCGCCGGTACCCGGGGCTCGAACTGGCCGGGACTCCTGTCCGGCGTCCGCTCCTGGTGCTGCGCGGCTTCGAGAGCGTCCCGGTTCGCGCTACCCGGCAGCCACAAGCGCCGGCCCGCTGACGGCCTCGCGGGGAAGTGCGAGCATCCCGAACCCGCCAGCCGCGATCATCAGCAGGCCGGCCGCGCTGAAGATGGTGTCAATCGGGCCGACATGCACGCCGAACACAGCGCCGTGCACGCCGCGGAGTACGGAACTGGCCAGCCAGCCCGCGACTGCCATCGACAGCATCTGAGACAGCTTGTTGACCGGGCTGAACACAGCAACCACCCGGCCGAGAAACTCCGACGGCGTCTTCAGCAGCAGCGGGGTAATTGCCGTGTTGAGCATGGTTACGGTAAGCGCCAGCAGCACGA
Organism: Actinomycetes bacterium; assembly: GCA_021792405.1. GTDB lineage: Bacteria > Actinomycetota > Actinomycetes > Streptosporangiales > Streptosporangiaceae > JAJYUU01. The sequence continues at coordinate 17,060 of JAJYUU010000053.1, read as the reverse complement.
TCAAGCCCAGGGCAGCCGCGAATGCCGTCTGCCGCGCGTACAGCATCACCACCGCCCCGGCCACGGCAGCGCCAAGCCATAGCAAGGTGCGAGCACCCACCCGGCGGACTACCCAGCCGGAGGCCAGCCCGCCGATGACCGCGCCCGCGCCGAAAGCCGTGGCCACCAGCCCGTACAGCTTCGCCGGCGCGTGCAGGTTGCCGGTAACGAAGAAGATGTCCAGCGTGTTCAGGGCGCCGGTGCCGAGCTGGGCAATCACCGCCAGCGCGAGCAGGGTGACCAGGAGCCGGCTGCGGGCGAAGTAGCGCACGCCTGCGGTGAACTCAGCGCGGAACATACCTGAGCTGCGCTGAGCGGCCGGGTCTGCGGCGTGCGCCGCGCGCACCGACCGGATTGCCGCGTACGACACCAGGTACGACACGGCGTTGAAGGCCAGCGCCCATTGCATGCCGACAGTGAAGAGCAGCGGCGCGGCTAGCGGCGGCCCGATTATCGCGGCTGTTGCGCTCGTCGCCTGCTCAATCCCGGATGCCCGGGCACGATCCGCCTCGCCAGGCACGATCTCGCCGAGGATGGCCAGCCGTGCCGGGCTGAAGAACTGGCCAGCGGCGTTCACCGTGAACACGGTCGTGTAGATGACCACCAGCCACGCGCCCGTGGACAGCGCGCGTTGCGGAACGACGGCAAGTCCCGCCAGAGCCGCAACGAGCACAGCTCGCACGATCTCGGTGCGCAGCATTAGTGCTTTACGGTTCCAGCGGTCGACGAACACCCCGGCAAGCGGGCCAACGACGAGGACGGCAGCGCCCGCTGACAGCAGCACGCCGCTCATCGCAGCCGGCGCCCAGGAATGGCCCTTGCCCAGCTGCGTGGCCACCCAGAGGGCCAGCGTGGTGTCGAACATGTAATCGCCGAGCACCGAGACGGCCTGGCCGTACCACAGGCGGGTGTAGTCGCGGTTGATCAGCGCGCGCATGGCCCGAGTCTTCCACGTTTGTCGCCAATTCGGCTGTCGGTCATCAGCGCGCTAAGCTCGCGCGCCATGACCATCGAGGTGCATCGCCTGACGCCAGATCTTGTGAGCCTGCAGTTGCTCACGGCGATCGCACGTCCGGAGCGGTGGAACGACGACGTGGCTGACGGCTTGATCGCCCGCGCTCGCGCGCACGCACAAGCAGACGACCGGTTCATCGCCATCGCCTACCTCGACTCCGAACCCGTCGGCGCGGTCGAAGCCCAGGACTACGGAACCTCGCTGTGGCGGGACTTCACGGTCATCCGCATGCACGACGTCTTCGTGGCGCCTGATCACCGGCGGCAGGGCATCGGACGGGAACTCGTCGCCGCGATGGTGCGATGGGCGAGGTCACGGCCCGATGCTGGGTTCATCGAGTGGCAGGCGAACAGAGACGCTGTCGCCTTCTACGTATCGCTGGGCCTGACTCCCGACTACGTCTCGGACACTCCGGACTACCCGTATTTCGTGCTGGACGTGCGCCCGTCTCCGGCCGGCGCCGACGCACCGGAGCGCGCTTCACGGGCGTCGGCACTCGACTGGGTGTGAGCTGACCTGCCGTGGCCGCGAATCCGTGCCAGCATCCCGCAGCTGGCCGTTGCGCGACACTCACTCGGCCGGCCAGCTTGCCCGCATAAGACATTGCGTCTTACACTCGTGGCGTGGCCGAGACCATCACGATACGGACTGACGCAGAGACAGAGCATGCCCTCAACGTCCTCACCGGCGATGGCATGTCGAGATCCGCGGCTATCCGGCAAGCAGTCATCCAAGCCGCCGAGCGCCGCGAGCGCGCCGCGCAACTGCGCCGCGCTGTGCTTGCGATGGATATCGGCGAGCCGGACGGCATCGACGTCGCAGCCCAGCTAGCACGCGACCGCGGCGACGAGCGCTGATGATCTACCTGGATTCCGCGGCCGTCGTCAAACTCGTGCATGCTGAGCCGGAATCCCCCGCCCTGCGGGCCTGGCTGACCGAGCGAGCTGACAGTGGCTGGACTAGCTCGGTCCTGGTGGAGATCGAGTCATTCCGCGCCCTGGCCCGCTATGCGCCGGAGTCGGTCGCCAGATTGCATCCGGTCCTCGACCAGATCGAGCTGATCGACATAAGCCCACGCGTGCGCGTCCTCGCACAGACCGTCAGACCGGTCACGATCCGTTCGCTGGACGCCATCCACCTAGGCTCGGCTCTGACCCTGCGGCACCACCTGACGTCATTCGTCAGCTACGACAGGCGGCTGCTGCAGGCTGCGACCGCGGCGCGGCTGCCAGCTGCTTCACCGGAATGACCTGCGCCTGAGCGATCCAGGCGCGGTGCCGGAAACTGCCCGTTTCCGCCCGTTCGCAAGGGCAGGGAAGCACGGAGCCGCAGCAACTCGTTGACAGCTTCTCCATGAGGTTCTAAAGTCCTAATACCTTAGTGCTTTCAAGGGGACAAGCGTGATCAGCTTCCGGCTCGATGGCCGTTCGGTCGTGCCCACCTACCTGCAGATCGTCCAGCAGGTCCGCCAGGCGCTCCGGATGGGCGTGCTCGACGTCGGCGACAAGCTGCCGACGGTGCGGGAAGTCGTCGCGGCCACCGCGGTCAATCCCAACACTGTGCTCAAGGCCTACCGCGAGCTGGAGCGCGACGGCCTGGTCGAACCGCGGGCCGGCCATGGCACGTTCGTCGTGGGCCGCCCGTCCGGGCCGCCTCCAGGCACGCATTCGCGGCTGGCGCGCAGCCTGGCCCAGTGGGTGCGCAGCGCCCGCGAGGCCGGCCTGGATGACGAGTCGATCGAGTCGCTGCTGCGCATAACGCTGCGAGCGGCGGCCGAGGAGGAGACCGCATGATGGCCAGCAGTGATCCTGCCGTGATCCAGACCCGTGCGCTGTCGAAGCGCTACCGGACGGTCGCCGCCCTCACCGATTGCACCATCACCGTTCCCGAGGGCCGCATTTCGGCGCTGATCGGCCCGAACGGCGCCGGCAAGACGACACTGCTGCGGCTGCTCGCCGGGCTGGCCCGCCCGACCGGCGGCGACATCGCGGTGCTCGGCACCGCGCCCAGACCGGACCCGGCGTTCCTGGCCGGCATCGGCTTCCTGGCCCAGGAAATCCCGCTGTACCGGCGCATGTCCGCGGCGGATCACATCCGCATCGGCGCGCACCTCAACGCCCGCTGGGACGGGACGTCGGTGCGGCAGCGGCTTGAGGGCCTGGGCATTCCGCTGGGCCAGGCGGTGGGCACGCTGTCCGGGGGCCAGCGTGCCCAGCTTGCGCTGGCCCTCACGCTGGCCAAGCGGCCCCGGCTGCTGCTGCTCGACGAGCCCGTGGCAGCGCTCGACCCGCTCGCCCGGCGGCAGTTCCTGGCACACCTGGCCGAGGCTGCGGCGGGCGGCGGCCTGACCGTCCTGCTCTCCTCACACCTGCTCTCCGACCTGGAAAGAATCTGCGATCACCTCGTCCTGCTGGCCGGGTCCAGGGTGCAACTGTGCGGTGACGTCGACGCCCTGCTGGCGGAGCATCAGATCCTGGTCGGACCCCGCAAGGACACCACCGCGATCGAGCGCGACCACACCCTCGTGCACGCCGTGCGCACGCCGCGCCAGACCACCCTGCTCATCCGCCGGAACGGGCCTGTAATCGACCCGGCCTTCGAGACCGCCGACGTCAGCCTGGAAGAACTGGTGCTTGGTTACATGGGCCAGCATGCGGACGGGCCATCGCCGGCGCACCTGAGCGCGATCGGAGGAGACCAATGACCTGGCTCGTCTGGCGCCAGCACCGCAACCAGGCATATATCGCCGCTGCCGCCCTAGCCTTGTTCGCGGTCGTGATGCTGATTACGGGCCGGCAGATGGCGTCGCAGTATCACTCTGCTCTCATCTCGTGCGCTGCCACCCATACGTGCAGCGACCTTGCGACCACGCTGAACCTGGGCAGTCCGGTGCTGTTCTTGCTGATCAATCTGACGTTGCTGGTGCCATGCCTGCTGGGAGTTTTCTGGGGCGGGCCGCTAGTGGCCAGGGAACTCGAGACCGGCACCGCCCAGTTCGCCTGGACGCAGAGCATCAGCCGTAGCCGCTGGCTCGCCATCAAGGTCGGCTGGGCCATGCTCGCCGCGGCCGCCTGGGGTGGCGCCGTCTCGGCCCTCGTCACCTGGTGGTCCAGCCCGGTGAACGCCCTCCAGCACCAGAATTTCAGGGCCGGCCAGTTCGATGTGCAGGGCATCGTGCCCGTCAGCTACGCGCTATTCGCGGTGGCCCTCGGCATCGCTGCCGGGGCGGTGCTGCGCCGCACCGTGCCCGCTCTGGCCACGACCATCGGCGTTTTCGTGGCCCTGCGCGTCGTGATCGCCAGCTACGTCCGCCCGCACTACATGACCGCCGTCACCAAGACCTACCGGCTGGCCTTCGCTCATCCGATGCCATCGATACCAGGGTCGTACTGGCAGGTATCACGGGGCATCGTCGGCCCGGGGGGCCAGGCAGCGAGCAGCGCGGCACACAGCGGCGTCGGCGTCAGTATCAACGGCACGCTCGTCACCCTTCCGCCGGCCTGCAATTCGCTTCTGTCCCAGGATCCGCCCAAGATCTTCTCCTGCCTGGCCGCTCACGGGTACCGGGCGTTCATCACTTACCAGCCCGCCAACCGGTACTGGGCGTTCCAGGGCATCGAAGCCGGCATCTTCGCACTCCTCGCTGCCGCTCTGGTCGCCGTGTCGGTGATCGTGGTTCTCCGCCGCGACGCCTAGTCTCGGGCCCGCCAAGCCTGAGGCAGCTCGCCGTGACGGGCGAGCGGCGCTGCACAGACCCGCCGTCGTCGTGACGGCGCTAGCGGCCGGCTCACTCGCGGCTCGGCTGGCCAGGGAGCGGCTGGAACCGGCGCAGCCGCAGGCTGTTGGTAACGACGAACACCGAGCTGAAGGCCATCGCCGCGCCGGAGATCAGCGGGTTGAGGAAGCCGAGCGCGGCCAGCGGGATGGCGGCTGTGTTGTAGGCGAATGCCCAGAACAGGTTGCCCTTGATGGTCCGCAGCGTCCGGCGAGACAGGCGGAGCGCGTCCGCAACGGCGAGCAGGTCGCCACGGACGAGGGTCAGGTCGGCGGCTTCGATGGCGACATCGGTGCCGGTGCCCATGGCCAGGCCGAGGTCAGCCTGGGCGAGCGCGGCGGCGTCGTTGACGCCATCCCCCGCCATCGCTACTACCCGTCCCTGGGTTTGCAGCTGCTTGACGACCTCGACCTTGCCGGCCGGGAGAACCCCTGCGATGACTTCATCGATGCCGACAGCCGTGGCTACGGCGCGGGCGGCACGGGCGTTGTCGCCGGTCAGCAGCACCGGACGCAAGCCAAGCTCGCGCAGCCGCGCGACCGCTTCGGCCGAGGTCGGCTTGATCGTGTCGGCAACCACCAGCAGCCCGCGGACCTCGCCGTCCCAGCCGATGTACACCGTGGTCTGGCCGGCTCCCTCGGCCTGCCCGGCGCGGGCGGCCAGTTCGGGCGGGATCTGCTGGCCCCATTCGGTTTCGAGCCAGCCGGCCCGGCCGGCCACGACCGCGTGGCCGTCAGCGACGCCCGAGACCCCCAGTCCCTGGTGGCTGATGAAGCTGTCCACCTCCGGGAGGGCAGCCCCCAGGCGATCCGCGGCGCCGCCTGCGATTGCCGCCGCGACCGGGTGCTCGGAGGCACGCTCGAGCGCTCCAGCCAGCCGGAGCACCTGGTTCACGTCCTCACCGGGCGCGGCTATCACGTTTGCAAGGCTCATCTTCCCGGCGGTGATGGTGCCGGTCTTGTCCAGCACGATCGTGTCGATCGTCCGCGTGGACTCCAGCATCTCCGGCCCCTTGATCAGGATGCCGAGCTGGGCGCCGCGCCCGGTGCCGACCAGCAGTGCGGTCGGCGTGGCCAGGCCGAGCGCGCATGGGCAGGCGATGATCAGCACCGCTACGGCGGCGGTGAACGCGGCGGCGACCGGCTGGCCGGCCGCTAGCCAGGCCAGCAGGGTCGCGATGGCAACGCCGATTACCACCGGGACGAAAACCGCCGAGATCTTGTCGGCCAGTCGCTGCACCGGGGCCTTGCCGCTCTGTGCTTCGGTCACGAGCCTGGCCATCTGAGCCAGCTGGGTGTCGGCTCCCACCCGGGTAGCCCGCACCACCAGCCGCCCCGAGGTGTTCAGGCAGGCACCGGTCACCGCATCCCCCGGCCCCACCTCCGCCGGCACCGGCTCGCCGGTGAGCATCGAGGTGTCCACCGCCGAGGCACCGGACTCGACCACGCCGTCTGTCGCGATCTTCTCCCCCGGCCTGACCACGAACAGATCACCGACCGCGAGCTGCCCGACCGGCAACCGGCGTTCCCTGCCGTCCCGCAGCACGGCCACGTCCTTGGCGCCCATCGACAGCAGCGCCCGCAGCGCGGCTCCCGACCGGCGCTTGGCCTTGGCCTCGAAGTACCGGCCTGTGAGGATCAGCACGGTCACGCCCGCAGCCACGTCCAGATAGATCGAGTGGGCGGATGCCCGGCCGGCCAGCAGCGTGAACGCAGTGTGCAGGCCGGCTGTCCCGGCGCTGCCGAAGAACAGCTCGTACAGCGACCAGGCGAATGCCGCGCTGACCCCAACCGAGATCAGCGTGTCCATAGTCGCTGCGCCATGCCGGGCGTTCAGCCAGGCAGCCCGGTGGAACGGCCACGCGCCCCACACCGCAACTGGCGCCGCCAGCGTCAGCGACGCCCACTGCCAGTTCCGGAACTGCAACGCAGGGATCATCGCCAGCGCCACCACCGGCACCGTCAGCGCAAGCGAGATCAGCAGCCGATTCCGCAGCCTGGCAGCCTCGTCCTGCGCTGCTTCCGCTGCTTCAGCGCTCTCGCCAGCGCCATCAGCAGGTCCAGCCGGCGCCGGGATGGTCGCGGCATAGCCCGCTTGCTCGACCACACTGATCAGCTCATCGGTCGTCACACCGCCCGTGAAGCTCACATGCGCCGTCTCGGTCGCGTAATTCACCGTCGCGGTCACACCGTCCACGCGGTTAAGCTTCTTCTCGATCCGCGCCGCGCACGACGCGCAGGTCATTCCCCCGATGTCCAGTTCGACGGTGCGCTCACCGGCGCCCTCCGGGACCTGCGTCCGGCCTTCGGCGACCGTACTCATCAACCCGATCCTCTCCTCCGGCGGCACCGTGGCTGGCGCCACGTCCCGTTGCCGCGCCGCCCCAAGCTCCCGCCGCGTTCCCTGACGCGCTACTAGGATTCAGGAGCGGACGAGCCGGGCGATAGCCTCCGACGCCTCCTTGATCTTCGCAGCCGCCGTATCCCCGCCCTCCGCGATCGCGCCCGCCACGCAGTGCCCCAGATGCTGCTCCAGTAGCCCTAGCGCCACCGACTCCAGCGCGCTGGTCACCGCTGAGATCTGCGTCAGAATGTCGATGCAGTACTTGTCCTCCTCGACCATCCGCTGCAGCCCGCGCACCTGCCCCTCGACCCGGCGCAACCGCCTGATGTAGGCGGCGGAGTCCTGGCTGTACCCGTACACTCCAGCCTCCCCCTCTCCATCAGGTTCTCCGTCAATAATACTATACCCCCCTAGGGTAGACCCGCTCGCCGAGCTTGCAACGGGTGCCTGGCCGGGCCAGCCGAGGTACCAGTTGCCGTGCCGGAATCCACCGGAGGCCAGAACTAGGAGGCCCGCACTAATAGCAGACCTCTGCCGGAACGGGAGACATCGCGCCTGCGTCTTATCAGCAGTTGTGCGCATTACTTCCGGGCTGAGGAGCGCATAGTGATCGGCTTGACCAAGGGCGTCATCGTCGCGGCCGTTGCTGCGACTGCGCTAGCAGGATGCAGTTCCCAGCCGAACTCGATCACTCACCCGAAAGCGGTAGCCCGCATCGGCCAGAGGCCAGCCGGTGACGTCAGCGGCTTGCCGGACGCTGTCGTGGTTCCGGCCAGGCTTCCGAGCGTACCCGCGTTCCAATCTCGCGCCTTGTGTCGTCATATCCCGGCGCTGACGCAGCTCGAAGTCGTCCGCCAAAACAGCCTGCCGCAGAACCACATCACTTTCAGCTTCCCGGCTCGGGTAGTTGTCGCCAGTTCGGCCAGCGCGCAGGCAGTTGCTACGGTTCTGTGCGGCCTGCCGGTCGACCCTGTCGTGAACTGCCCCGCTGACCTGGGCGTCAGCTATTGGCTCTATTTCTCCCCTGCCCGGCTGCAGCTAGCCCCGGTCGAAGCTGACCCGGCAGGCTGCGCGGAGATCAACGGCCTCGGCGTCCCGGCCCGCTGGGCCCTTCCGCGGTTCTGGCAGGCACTCGGCACAGCGATGCATGTGCTGCGGCCAGGTGAAACTGGTGAAGCTGTGTACAGACTGTTCGGCGGCCATTGGCCAGGCACCTAGGACGGCGGCCGCAGCCTCTAGGAGGTCCCTCCCGAGTGGGGTGACGGGAGTCCAGGCGCTGCTCAACACAGCGTGACTACTCCGCGACGTCCGCCGCGGTGATGGTGGTCAGCTCCGACGTGGACAGGACGGACGGTACGTCTCGCAGCCGCCGGGCCATTGCCGTGCGGGCCTCATCGAGAAGATTCCGGGCGAACCTGCCATTGCCGAAGTTTGGCGCGGTCCGTCCGCGTGCGAAGCGGTCCAGTAGGGCCGGTTCCGCGCCCGGATCGACCTGGAGCCCGTGGGCCGTTGCGAGGTGGCGGAAGATCTCCAGGAGCTCCGTCTCGGAGTAGTCCTCGAAGAGGATGGTCACCGCGAAGCGCGAGCCGAGCCCCGGGTTCGCCGCAAGGAACTCGCGCATCTTCTCGGTGTAGCCGGCCACGATGACCAGGGTGTCGCCGCGGTGATCCTCCATCAGCTTGACGAGGGTGTCGATGGTCTCCTGGCCGAAGTCCTGGAACGCTCCCCCGGCTGCGACGAGGCTGTAGGCCTCGTCGACGAACAAGATGCCGCCGCTCGCCTCACGGAACATCTGGGTGGTTTTGGTCGCCGTCTGGCCAACGTACCCGACGACCAAATCCGCTCTGCTGACCTCGACGACGTGACCGTCACGGAGCATGCCGAGAGCGGCGAGGAGACGTCCGTACAGGCGCGCCACTGTCGTCTTGCCGGTGCCCGGAGCCCCGGCGAAGACCAGGTGCGGGCTGATGGGGGTGGTCTCCAGGCCTGCCTCGCGCTGCCTGGCCTGGAACGCGAGGACATCGATCAGATCTTCCACCTGGCGCTTCACGCCACTCAGGCCGATCATGGCATTGAGTTCCGCGCGCAGCTCCGCGACCGCCTGGCCGGAGACGTCGGCGACGCGCCCGATGGCGTCGTCGCGGATGTCCGATTGCTGAAGGGTGATCAGGTCCTCCTGCGTCGCGGCCGGCCGGCCGGCAAGGCGTCCTGCCATCGCCACCCTGGCCTTGTCGACCATCTCCCGTACGACGCGGGCGTTACCGAAGGACGCACCGCGGTCCATCCGTGCCAGGGCAGCGCGTGCTGCGTCCACCGTGCCGTCGTCGCACCGCAGGCCCAGCGACGCGACCCGAGCACGAAAGATCTCCACCAGCTCGTCGACCGTGTAGGAATCGAAATGGATGATCTTTGTGAAGCGGGACGCCAGGCCAGGGTTGGTCGCCAGCAGGCTCTCCATCTTCGCCGCGTAGCCGGCGAAGATCACCACGACCTCGGACCGGTAGTCCTCCATGAGCTTGACGAGGGCAGTGATCGCCTCCGCACCAAAGTCCACCGCTGCGCCGGCCTGCTGGGCGAGTGCGTAGGCCTCGTCGACGAAGAGCACTCCTCCCCGTGCCTTCATGAACTGCTGGGTGGTGAGCTGGGCCGTGCCGCCCACGTTCGGCGAGATGAGGTCTGCTGCGCTCACCTCGTTGAGGTGACCCGTGGCGAGCACGCCCTCGGCGGCCAGAAGCTTGGCGTACAAGCGCGCCACGGTTGTCTTGCCGGTCCCTGGCGGACCAGAGAACACCACGTGCCGACCGATTGGCTCCGTGGCGATCCCGGCTTCGCGCTGGCGTCTCTCCAGCTCGACAAAGTTGATCATGTCCGTCACGTCGCGCTTCACGCCCGACAGGCCGGTCAGCGCATCGAGTTCGGCAAGCAGTGCCTCGGTGCTTGCGGCAGACGGCGACTCCGGGGTTCTGCTCGAGGCGCTGGCCGGCCGCAGGGGTTCTGCGCCGTTTCCCAGCTGAACGGAGTACCCCGCATAGGCCCGAACGTTCATGCCTGCGGCCCCGTGGACCTCGAGCGACTGCAGGCGGGGGCTGGATCCCTCTCCCACCAAGACGCCATCGCGCCCGCAGTCGTCAATCACGACACCGTCGACGTCCCCGTCACCGCCGCCTTGGAAGGCGATGCCATCGAGGCCCACGTGCGAGATCTGCAGCGAGCGCGCGATGAGAGACGACCCGGTGCCTTCCACGTAGACGCCCCATTTCCGAATATCCTGGACATTCGTGTTCTCCAGGCGGACCACAGATCGCTCGCGCACCACGATTCCGTCTCCCGCGGAGCTCACTGCGAGATCGGTAGCGGTCAGCCGTCCATCCCAGACCGAGATGCCAACAGGCACATCCGATACCGAGCACGACTCCAGGAGCGCCTTACCGTAAACGGCGATCCCACCGCTCAGGCCACCTCGAAGCGTGACGTTGCGAAGCGTGATGTCCCCGCCCTGTGCCTCGTGGACCACGTACCCACGGCATCCAGGTGCCTCGATAGAAACGTCGTCCAGCCTGCAGACTCCCCGCTCGCAGGTGAGCGCGTGGTTGTCCGGATCGCGAATAACGCCGTCACGCATCGCCAGCACGGCAGCGTCGAAGATGGAGACCTGCCCACCTTCAACCACGAAGTCGGCGACCTCCACGTGCGCGCCTCCCTCAGCACGGATGGCGAAGTTGCAGGACGTGAAGGAGCCGTGCATCAGCTGGATCTTCGCCCCACTGCGTGCAGCCACTGCGGGTTGACCGGCGGAGATGTCGGCGAAGCGGCAGTGCGCGGCTTTGACCGAGCTTCGCTCCGTGCAGAGGATGCCGCCGCCGGAGGTGTCATGGAGATGGCAATTCTCCAGCTCAACCGTGCCCCCGGGCCCCGTCCAGAGCAACGGGCTGGAGGACGAAGAGAGATCGCAGCTGATGAGGCTGGCTCGGCCGGATCCGGGCACGTACAGGCAGCTGCCACCACAATCGGTGAGCTGCGTGGCGTCGAGACGAGCCGTCGCATTCTCGATCCGTATGCCGCTCTGCCCACAGCGGGCAACCGTGGAGCTACGCAGGTCGAGGGTGCCGTTGTCGGAGACGGCGATGCCGATCCAGCGGTCGGCTGAAAAATGCGACCGAATCGCCGCGAGGGAGCCTCCGCTCACATCGACGGCACAACCCGATGCAGCCAGCACTTTGCAGTCCAACAGGGTGGCTCGTCCGTTCCGGATCCGTATCGTTGGCGTATCGGCCTTCCCGCAGCGAAATGTCAGGCCGCTCACGGACAGGTCAACCGGTCCCACGGTCAGCGCGGGTCCAGCGTTGGAACCGACGATCGCGCCGCCAGAAGATGCAACGAGGCTCAGGGGGCGATCCACGAAGAGCGGTTCCGAGTACTCGCCTGCATCGATGGTGATCGTCGCGCCCGGCTTTGCGGACGCAATGGCCTGTTGGATGCTACTGAGACAACCACGTTTATTGGGTGCGACGCGGATATTACCAAGGGGCATAAGACGGCTCATTTCACGTCTGCGTCGCACAGGTCTGCCCCGAGGGCATGTGCCACTCACCTGCTGTCCTCGAGCAAGCATAGATGCTCAGATTCCCCCGACGCCACCGTCCGCAGCGCTGGTTGGGCCGAGCGAGGTCCAGCTTTTCGACCATCTGCTTTGCTATGCACCACTACGTCGGGCGCAACTGCGCGGCGCGGATTGCAGCGTGCCGTCCCGTGATGTACCGTTTCCAGCGGCCGCCTATCGGTGCCCAACTGGCGGCCTCGGAGGGGGGAGCCATCATGTCCATGAACGTGCAAAGGGCAGTACTCGGCCGGAACGTGGAAATGGTGAACGGTCCTCGTCCCAAAGGTCGGCGCATCGGCACCTTGAAAATGGGACCCGTCGGCTTGGAATTCAGCCCGAAGTTTCCGACCGGTGTGCTCTTGCCCTTCCACTGGACCCTGCCATGGGAGCGCGTTGCCAAGATCGATCTCGGCGGTGATGTGGCCCAGCAGTGGATGCTGCTAGCCCCGTTGAAGAAGAACGTTGCCGCGCTCCATCTGACCGTGACCGAGACGTCAGGGCAGCTCCAAGGGTTCCTCCTCCCGCACAAGTCTGTCGAGCGCGTGCACAATCAGTTGCTTCCGGTGATTCAGCAGCTCTCCGCGCGCTCCCTCTAGACATCGTGGGACGTCCGGCCCGCCGGGCGACTGGCCTAGCCAACCGGCGAGCGGCGGCCAGCCCGTTCCCGAAATGAGCTGCCGGCTCCGCGGTCCGCGCTGACGCGGGCCGCACGCCTTCCGGATGCGCGGGACCGGCCGGCGGCCCAGGGCCTGCACGCGCTCCGGTCATGGTTCGCGCAGCAGGCAGGTCCCGGCATCGACGCAAGCGACGTGCTCATTACCAGTGGCGGGCAGGGTGCGCTGTCGGCCGCGTGCCGGGCTCTCGTCCCGGCCGGTGCCCCGCTTCTCGTCGAGTCGCCGACGTATCCCGGAGTCCTGGCAGCGGCACGTGCCGCAGGGATCCGACCTGTTCCTGTCCCCGCCGACGAGAACGGGGTAATTGCCGGCTACCTCGCCGAGGCCTTCGCCCGTTCCGGCGCCCGGGCATATTTCAGCCAGCCTGCCTACCAGAACCCAACCGGTGCCGTGCTCGCTGCCGACAGGCGCCAGGACGTACTACGAGCTGCCGCAGCGGCAGGCGCGTTCGTCATCGAAGACGACCTCGGCCGCTGGCTTTCCCACGGCACGCATTGTCCCCCGCCGCTGCTGGCCGGCGACAACGAAGGGCGCGTCGTCTACCTCACCTCGCTGAGCAAGGCGGTCTCGCCAAGCCTGCCCCTGGGAGCGATGATCGCCCGCGGTCCCGTCGCGCACCGCTTGCAACCGCCTGGCTGCAACCGCCCCGGACTTGGACGTTCCGCGCTTTGAAAACGTAAGACAATAGGTCTTACACTGGCGGCATGGCCGAGACCATCACTATCCGGACCGACGAAGAGACCGAGCATGCCCTTTCAAGCAGCAGTACAGCCAGCAGGGCAGGTGGGGCTCGAACCCACGACCGGCGGCTTATGAGTCCGGCAAGCCAGCAATGCTCGCGAGGATCCTGACCTGGGCAGACACCGACTGCGGCGATCTTGGCAGAGGCAACTTAGGCACGTATCTGGCACGATCAAGGCCGATGGTGCGCCGTGCAGCATGACGGATCGCGCCATCACAGCGGCGATCGGGCACACTGGACTCATGGAGAGCACGGGCGCGCCGTTCAGTTACGCGCAGGTCCGGCCGTATGCCGTCGCGGAGTCGCTAGACGACCTTCGCGGACCCGCCCACGGCGAACTAGAACTCCCGCACGAACTCGCCTGGAGCGGTCGGCGACAGTTCAACCTCGACGACGACTACGACCGGGCCGCCGCATACAAGATCATCCTTGAGGAAGGTCGCGAGAATCACTTTCGCCGGTACCTGAACGCCGGGCTGCTGCGACGCTACTGGCAGGAAATCCGGCCGGCTCGACGTGTCCGGCAACTGTGGGAGGAGCGCTTCCCCGATCTGCGCCGTGCCGCCTGATGGACCCACTGCAGGAGCGGGCGGCACGGATCGGGCTGGATGTTGCCGCCAGCCGAGGGTTTGTCCTTGGCGGCGGCCACGCGATAGAGGTCCACGGCATGGGCACTAGACCGTCCGAGGACATCGATCTGTTCACCGCCGAGCGCGGCAGCCCTGCCGCGGCCGCCGACGAACTGATCGCAGCCTACGAGCGGGAAGGCTTGCAGGTAACCGTCACATTGCGGGCCGACGACCTGGTCCAGATAGACCTCATGGACGACTCCGGCCGAAGCTGCAAAGTCGACCTCGGCGTCTTCTGGCGATCCCGGCCTCCCGTCGTGCTAGAAATCGGGCCAGTGCTTCATCCCGATGACGCCGTAGCCGGGAAAATGGACGCCCTGTTCAACCGCTGGGCGCCGCGCGACTTCCTTGACGTCGACGCGATCCTCGCCAGCGGCAAGTACACCCAGGCGCAGCTTATGACGGTAGCTGCCGAGCACAACCCTGGGTTCAATGCCGACCTGTTCGCAGAATCCCCTGTCGTACCTGCACCGGATCCCTGACCGCGACTTCGCGGCCTATGGCGCCAGTGCCGAGCAGATCTCGAGAATGCGGCGCGAATTCGCCGAATGGGAGGAATCGATCCACACCACCGGTCAATGAGCCATCTGCATTTGGTTCGGAGTCAGGGCCGCCAGGATCGAGCGCCACGACCTCCTCGATGCGAACTACTGGCACGAGGGTCGGAGAAGGGCATTAGGGCAGGTCAGTAGTTGGAGAAGTTCTGATCGCGTCGCGTTGAGTCGACGACGTTGCTGTATTTGTCTGCTGTACGGATACGATCTGATTTGCGGCTTCGGCGGTATTTAGCCTCCTCGCTAGCGTCGGCCATGGTGTGGGAGCTTGTGCATCCCGCGATCCCGCGACCACCCGATCGCCGCCGCGGCCGCGCCGCCCGGCCGCGACCATCATCCCGAGCTCGCCAAACCCCATCCAGCTCACGTCAAGCTTGACCTCCCCGACAAGCTCGCCTCGGGATACCGCGATCAGGGTGCCCTCGAGCTTCCAGGCCGCCGCCAGCGCTTCCACATCGACAGGAGGCTCGGCAGCGATACCGTCACGTTCCTCAGCGACCGCGGCCAGGAGCAGAGCGAGGGAGCGGCGGTCACGGCGTCCCGCCCAGGGGCGCGATAGCGCGTTCCGCCGGTCAGGGCCATCCGCGCGGCACCGCCGGGAGTTGCGCCTGCACGTCTCTCGGGACTGCGTTCCACCGGGCCTGGCACGCCTCGATTACCTGCCCTGTCCGGCTCACCTGCGAAAGCGCGGTCTCCAGCTCACCGGAACGGCGCGCAGTAGCCAGCTGAGCCCCCGCTAAGCCGACTTGGTCCCGGATGCCGCTCTCGATGACCATCGCCGCGTAGGCGCCGACGTGAGCGGGGCGAGGACTCCATCAGGTTAGCGAGCAGGACGCCGTCTTGCGTGGTAGTCCTCGGCAGGTCAGGGTCGTACTGGATCGCCTGGATCCTGGGCACGGCCGACAAGCGCCGCAATGGGGCCTGCTGGTCGGTCGCATTAGCGGTCGGCATCCGCCAGTCCGAAGCTATCGGCTTGCGCTGGCAATTCGCCGACCTTGAGACCGGCACGGTCGAGGTTGGCTGGCAGCTCAAGCGCGCCCGCTACTGGCACGGCTGCGATGACCCGGTCGCTTGCGCTGCGAAAGGCCACCGCATCCCTTGCCCACCGCGCTGCAAGGGACACCAGCATCACGACAACTGCCCACCGGACTGCACGGCTCTCAGCCCTATCTGCCCGATGATCAAGCGCCCCTGCCGACCAGGCTGCCGGGCCCACGCCCGAGAGTGCCCACAGCGAACGGGCGGCGGCTGGCAGCTCACCCGCCGCAAAGGCGTCAAAGCAGGCCAGGGCAAGGCGAAGCTCATGCTGGCACTGCCCGCGCCGCTCGTCGAGCAACTGAAGGCCCACCCCCGCCAGCAGGCCGCTGAACGCCTCGCCGCCGTTCAGCGTGGCGGGAGGAGTGGGACCTGGTCTTCTGCACGCCCCACGGCACGCCGATCTACTCGCGCGACGACTGGGCTGACTGGCACGCGCTGCTTCGAGCGGCAGGCGGCCGGGAAACCAGGGTTCATGACGCCAGGCACACTGCCGCCACCCTCCTGCTCGAGCAGGGCATCAGCGTGCGCGTCGTCCAGGAGATCCTGGGCCACTCCCAGCTCAGCCAGACCGAGCGCTATACCCACGTCACCCGGGCCATGAGCCAGCACGCAGCGGACCGCATGTCCGAGGCCCTTTGGGGATGACGTTGCCGGAGGCCAACTGCAACCAGAACTGCAACCAAAGTTGATCTTGCTCGTCTCCGGCCACACCAAAAGCCAAGGTCAAAGCCACAATCATCGGGTGGGGCGGGTGGGGCTCGAACCCACGACCGGCGGATTATGAGTGCGGCTCGCCAGCTGGCTGCTTCATATGCTCTGAACTGGGCCAACTGCCACGCGCGCAATCATGCCCGCTGCGTTTTGGCACGATCAAGCTTGCGACTGCCGCCATCGCCTGATCGCCTCACCAATTCTGGGAACGTCATCGCGCAAGGTGACCCAGACCGTCTCGTAGTCGATGCGATGGTAGGCGTGCGCGGCGATGATCCTCATGCCCTTGACTTCTCGCCACGGAACCTCAGGAGTTGCCTTGACGACCTCATCTGGCAGCTTGGTGGCGACGTCGCCCAGACGGCCGATGACGGCCTCGCCTGCGAGGCGCAGCGGGCGCTCGGCGTCCCAGCGCTCCTTTCCTAGATCCACAAGTTCGGCTGCCGCATCAACCGCCTCGGCCAGGTCCGCGAGAAGGTCATCAACTCCCCTGGTCACAGCTCCACGGCCTCAGCGCGAATGTGGTCGTCCTGTGGCTTGAGCGCGCTTCGCGCAACGACGTCCACCCCAACGCCCAGGAGCTCCTCCAGATCCTGAAACAAGCCGACGTGATCAAGAAGAGACGTACCCGGTTCGAAATCCACGAGCAAGTCCAGGTCGCTGTCCTGGCGAGCCTCTCCCCTGGCGACGGAACCGAACACGGCCACCCGATGGGCCTTGCGCTTCCGCGCGACGCGGAGGATCTCCGGGCGGTGGCGCCGCAGCCCTTCCAGCGTCAGCACGTCATCGGTCACCTATCTAGGGTATCGCCGCATGATCGCCTCGACGCGAATTCCATCCGCGACAGTCGACGATGGTCGTTGCCGTCGGCGACTGCTAGCTCATTGCGACAGTGGCCGATGACAAGCACCAGGTGGCTGCGCAGATCGCTGCTGTTGCC
>JAJYUU010000052.1 GCA_021792405.1 Actinomycetes bacterium | reverse complement strand
GGTAGTCAGCGGCCCGCCCGCCGGAGGGGGCTGGGGTGATGGGTGGGGCGGGCGGACTGGCCGCATCGCGCCGGGACTAGACTGCGAGGCGGAAAGCTCTTGTGAAGAGGTTCACAAGACAGATCAGGACGGGTCCGTGACCGAGCAAGTACCCCCCGTCGGCCCGCCAGACTTGGCCCCTCAGCATGAGCTGGTCAGCGCAGAGCGCGGTAGCGCGCCTGCGGCCAGCAGCGGACGGGCACAGGCGGCGGCCGGCGCGCCTGAGAGCGTCGGCACTGTCAGTGTCGGCACTGTCAGTGTGGGCGCCGCCAGTACCGCCGACGCCAGTACCGCCGACGGCGGTACCGCTGACGCCAGTGCCGACGTGATTGTCGTCGGTGCCGGGCCAGCCGGCTCGTCCGTGGCCTACTACCTGGCGGCAGCAGGCCTGGACGTGCTGATGCTGGAGAAAACGAGCTTCCCGCGGGAGAAGGTCTGCGGCGACGGCCTGACGCCTCGTGCGGTGCGGGCGCTGACCGCGATGGGCGTGCCGATCTGCGAGAGCGACGGGTGGCTGCGAAACAGGGGATTGCGGATTATCGGCGGCGGTGGCCGGATCGAACTGGACTGGCCCGAGCTATCGAGCTACCCCGGTTACGGCCTGGTCCGGACGAGGACGGACTTCGACCAGATCCTGGCGCGGCACGCGGAGAAGGCCGGTGCGCGCCTGATCGAGGGGGCGAACGTTACCGGCCCGCTGCTCGACGACCGGACTGGCCAGATCACCGGGGTGCAGACCAAGGACGGTCGCGAGTTCCGGGGGCGGCTGGTGGTGGCGGCCGACGGCAACTCCTCCCGGCTCTCGATCGCGATGGGCCTGCATAAGCGCGATGACCGCCCGATGGGCGTCGCGGTCCGCACCTACTACACCTCACCCCGGCACAACGACGACTATCTCGAGGCCTGGCTGGACCTGTGGGACGGAGATGCCCTGCTGCCCGGCTACGGATGGATCTTCGGAATGGGCGACGGCACCTCCAACGTCGGCCTCGGGCTGCTGAACACCTCGACTGGCTTCGGCGAGATCGACTACCGCCACCTGCTGCGCAGGTGGCTGAGCGGCATGCCAGCCGAATGGGGCTTCACCGAGGAGAACCGGACGCAGCCGGTACGTGGCGCGGCGCTGCCCATGGGCTTCAACCGCACCCCGCACTACACCAGGGGCCTGCTGCTGGCCGGCGACGCCGGCGGGATGGTCAACCCGTTCAATGGCGAGGGCATCGCGTACGCCCTTGAGGCAGGCGAGATCGCGGCCAGGGTGATCACGCAGGCGCTGGCCAGGCCAACGGCGGCCGACCGCGAACGGGTACTCCAGACGTACCCGCGGCAGCTCAAGGATGCCTACGGCGGTTATTACACACTGGGCCGGATCTTCGTCGACCTGATCGGCAAGCCGTCCATCATGCAGTTCTGCACCAAGCACGGGGTGAAGCGGCCGGCCGTGATGCGCTTCACCATGAAACTGCTCGGCAATCTGACCGAGGCCCGCGGTGGCGATGCGGTGGACCGGCTACTGAACGCGGTGTCTAAGATGACGCCCGCGGCTTAACCGGCGATGCCGACTAAGCGAGAAATGCCCGTGGACATGAAGAAATCTCCGACGAAGGGGGTGACTGGGCAATGAGCCTGTACGTGCCGATCCTGGCGCTGGCCATACTCGCCGGGGCGTTCGCCGTCTTCTCGCTGGTCGCGGGTTCGATATCCGGCCCGAAGCGGTGGAACAGGGCCAAGCTCGAGGCCTACGAATGCGGCATCGAGCCAACCAAGCAGACGGTGGGCATCAGATTCCCTGTCAAGTACTACCTGACGGCGATGCTGTTCATCGTCTTCGACATCGAGATCATCTTCCTGTACCCGTGGGCTGTCTACTTCGACAAGCTCGGGGTGTTCGGCCTGGTGGAGATGGTCACTTTCATAGCCACGGTGCTTGTCGCATACGCCTACGTCTGGCGTCGCGGCGGGCTGGAGTGGGATTAGCGATGGGAATTGAGGAAAAGCTGCCGTCCGGCGTCCTGCTGACGACGGTCGAGAAGGTCGCCGGCTACGCGCGGAAGAGCTCGGTCTGGCCGGCCACCTTCGGTCTTGCCTGCTGCGCCATCGAGCTGATGGCTACCGGCGGGCCACGGCACGACCTGGCCAGGTTCGGGATGGAGCGGGCCTCCAACACCCCGCGCCAGGCCGACCTGATGATCGTGGCCGGCCGGGTCAGCCAGAAGATGGCCCCGGTGCTGCGGCAGATCTACGACCAGATGTCGGAACCCAAGTGGGTCATCTCGATGGGCGTGTGCGCGTCCAGCGGCGGGATGTTCAACAACTACGCGATCGTGCAGGGCGTTGATCACATCGTCCCGGTCGACATCTACCTGCCCGGCTGCCCGCCGCGCCCGGAGATGCTGATGGACGCGATCGTCAAGCTGCACGACCGGATCCAGAACTCCAAGCTGGGCGTCAACCGGGAGCGCGAAGTCACCGAGCTTGAGGAAGCCCGGCTCCGGCGGCTGCCGCTGGTGTCCGGGGCCGGCCTGCACGCCGGCGCGCAGCGTGACAGCGCTAGCCAGGGCGGCACGCCGTGACCGGACCGAGCGAGCCTCAGCAGGGTGACGCCGCGCGCGGGCACACCGCTGTCCCCGACCCGGCGGCGCTGGCGGGCCGGGAGCGGCTGGCCGAGCAGGTCAAGCGAACCGGGATGTTCGGGACGTCGGACACCGGCGACACGTCGGGCTACGGCGGGCTTAAGGTCCGCCGGCCACCGCGGCTGTCCAGCCCCCGGCCGTATGGCTCCTACTTCGACGAGATGGCCGACGCGCTGGCCGCCTCGCTCGCGACTGTCGGCGTCAGTTTCGGCGACGCCGTCGAGCAGGTGATCGTCGCCAGCGGCCAGCTCACCCTGTACGTGCGGCGCGAGCACTTGCTGGCGGTGGCGTCCCGGCTCCGCGACGACCCGGCCCTGTCGTTCGAGATGTGCCTGGGCGTGTCCGGGGTGCACTACCCGGACGCGGCCGGTGAAGAACTGCGCGCCGTCTATCACCTGCTGTCGATAACCCATAACCGGCGGTTGCGGGTGGAAGTCACAGCGCCCGACGCCGATCCGCACGTTCCCTCGCTGGTGGACATCTATCCCACCTGCGACTTCCACGAGCGCGAGACCTGGGACTTCTTCGGCCTCATCTTCGACGGGCACCCCGCGCTCACCAGGATCGAGATGCCGGACGACTGGCGCGGGCATCCGCAGCGGAAGGACTACCCGCTCGGCGGCATCCCGGTGGAGTACCGCGGCGCGACCATTCCGCCGCCTAATGAGCGGAGGGCGTACGAGTGACCGCTCCGACTGAGCACCAGACGCACGGCAGTGGCCCGGCCGGTGCCTACCGTGACCCGGACAACGAGACCAGGCCCGGCGAGGACACCGGCGGCGCCGACTTCGACGAGGGGCGGGTTTACCACGTCAGCGGCCAGGACTGGGACGAGGTCGTCGGCGCCGCTGCCGATGACCACGCAGCCGGCGAGCGCATGGTCGTCAACATGGGCCCGCAGCACCCGTCCACGCATGGCGTGCTGCGGCTGGTGGTGACCCTGGACGGGGAAACCGTGACCGAACTGCGACCGGTCATCGGCTACCTGCACACCGGCATCGAGAAGAACATGGAGTTCCGTACCTGGACTCAGGGTGTCACCTTCTGCACCCGGATGGACTACCTGTCGCCGCTGTTCAACGAGACCGCCTATTGCCTGGCAGTGGAGAAGCTGCTGGGCATCGAGTCGGAAGTGCCCGAGCGCGCCAATGTCATCCGGGTGCTGATGATGGAGCTGAACCGGATCAGCTCGCACCTGACCGCCATCGGGACGATGGGCCTGGAACTCGGCGCGACCACTGTGTTCATCTACGGCATGCGCGAGCGGGAGAAGACCCTCGACCTGTTCGAGCTCATCACCGGCCTGCGCATGAATCACGCCTTCATCCGGCCGGGCGGCGTCTCGATGGACCTGCCGGCCGGCGCGCTTGAGCGGTTGCGCGAGTACGTCCGGATAATGCCGGGCCTGCTGGCCGAAATCCGGGCGCTGTTCGACGCCGCCCCGGTCTTCATTGCCAGGACCAAGGGCATCTCGCACCTGGACGTGACCGGCTGCATGGCGCTCGGGATCACCGGGCCGATCTTGCGGTCCGCCGGGTTGCCCTGGGACCTGCGCAAGAGCCAGCCGTACTGCGGCTACGAGACCTACGAGTTCGACGTGCCGGTGCAGCAGAGCGCGGACGCCTTCGGCCGGTATCTGGTCCGGATGGATGAGCTCGACCAGTCGCTGCGGATCATCGGGCAGTGCGTGGATCGCCTGACCGAGCTGGCTGGCCAGCCGGTGATGGTCGCCGATGCCAAGATCGGCTGGCCGGCCAGGCTGGCACTCGGCCCGGACGGGATGGGCAACTCGCCCGACCACATCGCGCACATCATGAGCCAGTCCATGGAGGCCCTGATTCACCACTTCAAGCTGGTCACGGAGGGCTTCCGGGTGCCGGCCGGGCAGGTTTACGCGGCCGTCGAGTCACCCCGCGGCGAGCTGGGCTGCCATGCCGTCAGCGACGGCGGTACCAGGCCCTACCGGGTGCATTTCAGGGATCCGTCCTTTACGAACCTGCAGTCGGTCGCGGCGATGTGCGAGGGCGGCATGATCGCCGACGTCATCGCCGCGGTCGCCAGCATCGATCCGGTGATGGGAGGCGTGGACAGGTAATGGCGCTGAGCGAGGAGGCACGCACCCGGCTTGCGCCGCAGGCTGCCGAGATCATCGGCAGGTACCCGAAGGCACGCTCGGCCCTGCTGCCGCTGCTGCACCTGGTGCAATCAGAAGAGGGCTACGTGTCGCAGGACGGCATCGCATTCTGCGCCGAGCAGCTCGGGCTGACCGACGCCGATGTGACCGGCGTGGCGTCGTTCTACTCCATGTACAAGCGCTCGCCGGTCGGCGAGTATCACGTCGGCGTCTGCACCACAGCGCTGTGTGCGGTGATGGGCGGCGACGCGATCCTCGCGGGCCTGAAAGATCACCTCGGCGTCGAGGTGGACGAGCCGACACCGGACGGCAAAGTCAGCGTCGAGCACGTTGAGTGCAACGCGGCCTGCGACTACGCGCCAGTGGTCATGGTCAACTGGGAGTTCTTCGACAACATGACGCCGCAATCGGCGCGCGACCTCGTCGATGACCTCAGGACCGGCGGCGACGTCAAGCCGACGCGCGGCGCACCGCGGCTGTGCACCTGGAAGCAAGCGTCGAAGATCCTGGCCGGCTTCCCCGACGGCCAGGCGGCCGACGGTCACACCGCGGGCGAGGCCACCCTGGCCGGCCTGCGGATGGCCAGGCAGCAGGGCTGGCGTCCCGACGGCAGCGCAGACAGCACTGCCGCGAACAGCACTGCCGCAGACAGCACTGCCGCGAACGGCAGCGCCCCGGCGGAAGGACAGCAGTGACGACGATCCTGATCCCGGAGCTCAGCGCGCACTGGGACGAGCCCGATTCCTTCCGGCTGGCCGGCTACCGGCGCGATGGCGGCTACCAGGCACTGCGCAAGGCCCTCGCGATGGCGCCGGACGAGGTCATCCAGGCGCTGAAGGACTCAGCGCTGCGCGGCCGCGGCGGAGCGGGCTTCCCCACCGGGGTCAAGTGGGGGTTCATTCCGCAGGGCGACGGCAAGCCGCACTACCTGGTAGTCAACGCCGACGAATCCGAGCCGGGCGCCTGCAAGGACATGCCGACGCTGCTCAACAACCCGCAGGCGCTGATCGAAGGGATGATCATCGCGTGCTACGCGATCCGCGCGAAGCTGGCGTTCATCTACGTGCGGGGCGAGGTGCTGCACGTGATCAGGCGGCTGCAGCTGGCCGTTTCCGAGGCCTACCAGGCGGGCTACCTGGGCGAGAACATCCTCGGCTCCGGACTCAACCTCGACATCGTCGTCCATGCCGGTGCGGGTGCCTACATCTGCGGCGAGGAAACGGCGCTGCTGGACTCGCTGGAGGGGTTCCGCGGGCAGCCCCGCCTCAAGCCGCCGTTCCCTGCCGTCGCAGGTCTGTACGCCTGCCCGACGGTCGTCAACAACGTCGAGTCGATCGCCACGGTGCCGTACATCTTGCGGTACGGCCCCGCCGAGTTCGCCCGGTTCGGGACCGAGAAATCGAAGGGTTTCGGGCTTTTCTCGCTGTCCGGGCACGTCACTACGCCCGGCCAGTATGAAGCGCCGCTCGGTACCACGCTGCGCGAGCTGCTGGGCCTGGCCGGCGGCATCAGGAACGGTAACCGGCTGAAGTTCTGGACCCCCGGCGGGTCGTCCACGCCGCTGTTCACCGACCAGCACCTGGACGTGCCGCTCGACTACGAGTCAGTAGCGGCCGCCGGTTCGATGCTCGGGACCCGCTCGATACAGCTATTCGACGAGACCACCTGCCCGGTCCGCGTCGTGCTGCGCTGGGCCGAGTTCTACCGGCACGAGTCATGCGGCAAGTGCACGCCGTGCCGGGAGGGTAGCTGGTGGGTCGTCCAGCTCCTCGACCGCCTCGAGCGTGGTGCGGGCAGCGAAGGCGACCTGGACAAGCTGCTGGATATCTGCGACAACATCACCGGCCGCGCATTCTGCGCGCTCGGCGACTCGATCCAGCCGTCGGTCGCGTCCTCGATCAAGTACTTCCGGGATGAGTACATCGAGCACCTGCGCATCGGCGGCTGCCCGTTCGATCCCGCCGCATCGACACTGTTTGCCTTGGAGTCGGCCCGATGACAGTCCAGCCCGTGACCGACGGGGTCCGCGTGACCATCGACGGCTTCGAGATCACCGTGCCCAAGGGAACGCTGATCATCCGGGCCGCCGAGCAACTCGGCATTCAGATCCCGCGGTTCTGCGACCATCCGCTGCTGGCTCCTGTCGGTGCCTGCCGCCAGTGCCTGGTGCAGGTCGAAGGGCAGCCGAAGCCGCCCGCGTCCTGCACCACCACGGTGACCGACGGCATGGTCGTCCGCACGCAGCTGACCTCGCCAGTGGCCGAGAAGGCGCAGCGCGGCATGATGGAGCTGCTCCTGGTCAACCATCCGCTCGACTGCCCCATGTGTGACAAGGGCGGTGAGTGCCCGCTGCAGAACCAGGCCATGTCCACCGGGGCAGGCGAGACCAGGTTTGACGGAGTCAAGCGGACGTTCGCCAAGCCCGTCGCGTTGTCTGCTCAGGTGCTGCTGGACCGTGAGCGGTGCATCCAGTGTGCCCGTTGCACGCGGTTCGCCGACCAGATCGCCGGCGACCCGCTGATCGAACTGGTTGAGCGCGGTCCGCAGGAGCAGGTCGGCGTTGCCGACGGGGTCCCGTTCGACTCCTACTTTTCCGGTAACACCGTGCAGATCTGCCCGGTCGGCGCACTCACCGGCGCGTCCTACCGGTTCCGCTCCCGTCCGTATGACCTGGTCTCCACGCCCAGCGTGTGCGAGCACTGTGCGGCGGGCTGCCGCCAGCGCACCGACCACCGCCGCGGAGCTGTCACGCGGCGGCTGGCCGGCAACGATCCCGCGGTCAACGAGGAGTGGAATTGCGACAAGGGCCGGTGGGCTTTCACCTACGCGACGCAACCCGACCGGCTGATCTCGCCGCTGGTCCGCGACCTTGACGGCGTGCTGCGGCCCGCGTCCTGGGCGGAGGCGCTGGACGTCGCCGCCCGTGGCCTGCTGGCCGCCCGCGGCCGGGCCGGCGTGCTGCCCGGCGGGCGACTCACGCTGGAGGATGCCTACGGCTACGCCAAGTTCGCCCGGGTTGCGCTGGCCAGCAACGACATCGACATGCGCAGCAGGCCGCAGTCGGCTGAGGAGTTGCAGTTCCTTGCCGACCACGTGGCCGGCCGGGTGTACCTCAGCTACGACGAGCTGCAGCACTCGCCGGCTGTGCTGCTGGCCGGCTTCGAGCCAGAGGACGAGTGCCCGATCGTGTTCCTCAGGCTGCGTAAGGCGGTCCGGGCCGGCGGGCTCGTCGTGTACTCGATCGCCGCGCTCGCCAGCAGCGGACTGACCAAGCTCGACGGCACACTGCTGCCTACGGTGCCCGGCGGCGAGGCTGCCGCGCTGGCGCAGCTTCCCGAGGAGATCACTGCGGCGCTGCGTCAGCGGGGCGCCGTGATCATAGTCGGCGAGCGGCTTGCCGAGGTGCCCGGTGCGCTGTCGGCAGCGGTTCGCCTGGCGGGCCAGACCGGGGCAAAGCTCGCCTGGGTTCCGCGGCGGGCAGGCGAGCGCGGCGCCATCGAGGCAGGCGCGCTGCCGAACCTGCTGCCCGGCGCCCGGCGCATCGGCAGCGCGGACGCGACCGCCGCGGTCGCCAGGGTCTGGGGGGTCGGCTCGCTGCCGGCCGAACCCGGCCGCAGCACGAGCGAGATCCTGGCCGCGGCTGCGGCCGGTGATATCGGGGCGCTGCTGATCGGCGCCGTCGATCCGTACGACCTGCCGGACCCGGCAGCGGCACTGGCGGCAATCGAAGCCGCCGAGTTCGTGGTCAGCCTGGAGTTGCGCGTCAGCGCCGTCACCGACCGCGCGGACGTGGTCTTCCCGGTCGCCGCGGTCGCGGAGAAGCCCGGCACGTTCGTGAACTGGGAAGGCCGTCCTGGCTCGTTCAGGGCTGCGCTCGCGGTGCCGTCGGTGCAGACCGACCTGCAGGTGCTGGCCGCGCTGGCCGACGAGATGGACGTGCACCTGGGCCTGCCGGACATCGCGGCGGTCCGGCGCGAGATGGCGATGCTGACCCAGTCGGCCGTCCTCCCGCCCGCCTCCGCGCCGTCCGCAAGTCCCGTGCCAGCGGGGACCGCCGAGGCGGCCAGCCGGAGCGGCCCGGTCGAGGCGGAGCGTCCGGGCGCCGCCAGCGCGCTGCTAGCCACCTGGCATAATCTCCTCGACGTCGGCCGGATGCAGGACGGCGAGCCTAATCTCGCGGGCACTGCGCGCCCAGCCGTGGCGCGCATGTCGGCCGCGACCGCCGCTTCGGCCGCAACGACGGACGGCGCCAAGGTGACCGTGACCACCAGCCACGGTGCCATTACTGTTCCCGTGGAGATCGCTGATATGCCTGACCGGGTCGTCTGGCTGCCGGCCAACTCTGCCGGCAGCGCCGTCCGTCGTGATCTGCACGCCGGCCATGGGAGTGTCGTCACGGTGAGGAGCGCCGAATGACCGTGCTCGCCGGTACAGCGGCTGGCAGGACCGCGCTGCTAGCGTCCGGGCCGGCCAGCAACGTTCCCACGCTGGCCAGCTTCGGGCATGACGCGTGGTGGATCGTCATCATCAAGGTGCTGGTCGTCTTCCTGTTCCTGCTGCTCGGCACGCTGTTCGCGATCTGGGCGGAGCGCCGCGTCATCGGCCGGATGCAGCAGCGTCCCGGCCCGAACCGGGCGGGAAAGTTCGGGCTGCTGCAGTCGCTGATGGACGGCATCAAGCTCGCGCTGATGGAAGACATCGTTCCGCGCGGCGTGGACAAGGTGCTCTTCATGCTTGCCCCGGCCATCTCGGTGATCCCTGCCTTCATCAGCTTCGCGGTCATCCCGTGGGGGCCGATCGTCTCGATCGCGGGCCATCGGACCCCGCTGCAGCTCACCGACCTCCCCGTGGCCGTGCTGCTGGTGATCGCGATGAGCTCGCTAGGTGTCTACGGCATCGTGCTGGCCGGCTGGTCGGCCCACTCGCCGTACTCCCTACTCGGCGGCCTGCGATCGTCCGCCCAGGTGATCAGTTACGAGATCGCGATGAGCCTGGCCTTCGTGCCGGTGTTCCTGTACTCCGGCTCGCTGTCCACCTCGCAGATAGTCGCGGCGCAGATCCACGGTTCGGAGTTCCATTTCTTCGGTTACATCTGGCACTGGCCGTCGTGGTATGCGGTCCTGCTGCTGCCGTCCTTCCTGATCTACCTGATCACCATGGTCGGCGAAACGAACCGGTTGCCGTTCGACCTGCCCGAGGGCGAGGGTGAACTGGTCGGCGGGTACCACACTGAGTACTCCTCGCTGAAGTTCGCCATGATCCAGCTGGCCGAGTACGTCAACGTGATCACCGTGTCGGCGCTGGCGACCACGCTGTTCCTCGGCGGCTGGCGTGCGCCGTGGCCGCTGAGCGTCTGGTCAGGCGCCAACAGCGGCTGGTGGCCGGTGCTCTGGTTCCTGGCAAAGGTCGTCATCTTCGTGTTCTGCTTCTTCTGGCTGCGTGCCTCGCTGCCCCGGATCCGGTACGACCAGCTGATGCGCCTTGGCTGGAAGGTGCTGATACCCGGGGCGCTGACCTGGACGCTGGTGGTCGCGACCGCCAGGGTGTACCGGCGGCAGGGCGGCAGCCCAGCGGTCTACATCATCGGCGGGGCGATCCTCGTGATCCTGCTGGCGCTGCTGTGGCGGTGGGAGTCCGCCGGCCTGCGGGCGGAGCGGCTGGCGGCCCAGGCCGCCGAAGACCGGGCCGAGGCGGCAGGAGACCGGCCTGCCGGAGCCGCGTTCCCGACACCGCCGCTGGACCTGCCGCACTATCACGGCATCGGGCTAGCCGGCTCAGCGGGAAATCCCGTGCTGGCCGGGGTGACCGGCGACGACAGTGCCGCCGCTGGCGGGGGCACGAAGGAGGTCACGGGTGCCTGAATTCTTCGACAGCATCAAGGGATTCGGCGTCACCTTCCGGCAGATGTTCCGGAAGGTGGACACCGTCGAGTACCCGGAGGTGAAGCGGCCGACCGCGCCCAGGTTCCACGGCCGCCACCAGCTCAACCGGTGGCCGGACGGGCTGGAGAAGTGCATCGGGTGCGAGCTGTGCGCCTGGGCCTGCCCGGCGGACGCGATCTACGTGGAAGGCGCGGACAACACGCCCGAGGAGCGGTACTCGCCAGGCGAGCGGTATGGGCGCGTCTACCAGATCAATTACCTGCGCTGCATTCTCTGCGGGTTGTGCATCGAGGCCTGCCCGACGAGGGCGCTGACCATGACCAATGACTACGAGCTGGCCGATGACAGCCGGGAGAGCCTGATCTGGACCAAGGAACAGCTAGTCGTGCCGCTGCGGCCAGGCATGGAGGCGCCGCCGCACCCGATGCGGCTGGGGACTAGCGAAGAGGACTATTACCAGCTCGGTGCCATGCTCGCCGCCAGCCAGGCTGGCTCAGCTGAGCGCAGCCCGGTGGAAAAGGGCCCGGTCCAGGACTGGCCGGTGGAGGACTGGCCGGTGCAGGACTGGCCGGTGCAAGGTCGGGACGGTTCGACAGGCCAGGGAGGGGTGCAGTGACCGGAACTCATGCGCTTATCCTGGCCAGCCCGGCGGCCGAGACCACCAGAGAGGTCGGGTACTGGATCCTGGCCATCCTGTCGGTCGCAGCCGCAGTCGGCATGGTGCTGGCGCGCCGGGCGGTGCACTGCGCGATGCTGCTAGCCGTGGTGATGCTGTCGCTGGCGGCCTTCTACGCGATGCTCGGCGCGCCGTTCCTGTCGTTCGTGCAGATCATCGTCTACACCGGCGCGGTCCTGATGCTGTTCCTGTTCGTCTTGATGATCGTCGGCATCAGCGCAGCCGATTCGATCATCGAGACCATCCGCGGGCAGCGCATGTGGGCTGCCCTGGCCGGGATCGCCATGCTGGTTCTGCTGAGCCTGGTCGTCGGGCATGCGGCGATCGGCCCGGCTGCTCCCAGCAGCGCTAAATTCGGCAATGCCAATGTGACCTCGCTGGCGAACCTTATCTTCACCAAGTACTTGTACCCGTTCGAAGTCACCAGCGCACTGCTGATCGTCGCGGCAATCGGGGCGATGGTGCTGGCCCACCGGGAGCGCATCACGCCGAGGCCCACCCAGCGCGAGCTCGCCGCCCGCCGGATCGCCAGTGGCCGGCCGGCGCCGCTGCCGGGCCCTGGTACCTACGCCCAGCACAACGCGGCGGACATGCCCGCGCTGCTGCCCGACGGCAGCCAGTCCGAGTTGTCGGTGAGCCCAGTCCTGTCCGGGCGCTCCGGCGAGCAGCCGAGGGAACTGCCCGGCCACCCGGAGCCGGAGACCGCGAGTTCGCTTGCCCGCCCGGCGTCGGCCGGCGCAGTCACCGGGCCCGCGTCCCCCGGCGGGCAGGAAGCAGGTGAGCAGTAGTGGTTAGCCCGGCCCACTTCATCGCCCTGTCGGTGATCTTGTTCGTCATCGGCGCCGTCGGCGTGCTGGTGCGGCGCAACGCCATCGTGGTGTTCATGTGCGTCGAGCTCATGCTCAACGCCGCCAACCTCGCCTTCGTCGCGTTCGCCAGGATGCACAATGCGCTCGACGGCCAGGTGATCGCATTCTTCGTAATGGTGGTGGCCGCCGCCGAAGTGGTCGTCGGGCTGGCGATCCTGACGGCCATCTTCCGAGCCCGCAGGTCCGCGTCGGTAGATGACGCGAACCTGATGAAGTACTGACGAAAGGGAGCCATGACCGGCTCAGTCCACGCTGCGCTCGTGCCGCACGCCGCGGCTCTCGCGAGCCTGCACGCGACCGGAATCCAGGCCGCGGCCGGCTTGCTGCTCGCCTTCCCGCTGGCCGGCGCCGTCATCCTGCTCCTTGGCGGCAAGCGGACGAACAGCTGGGGACACCTGGTCGGCGTGGCGATGCCGGTGCTGGCCTTCGCCTATGGCGTCGCGGCGTTCGTGCAGATGCTCGGGTACCCGGCAGCGCAGCGCTCCCGCGAACTCACCCTGTATCAGTTCATCGACGTCGGCCGGTTCCAGGTCCCGTTCGGCTTGCGGCTCGACCCGCTGTCGATCTGCTTCGTGCTGCTGATCACCGGCGTCGGCTCGCTGATCCACATCTTCGCGGTCGGCTACATGTCGCACGATCCCGACCGCCGGCGGTTCTTCGGCTACATGAACCTGTTCGTGGCCGCGATGCTCCTGCTCGTGCTGGCCGACAACTACCTCCTGCTGTACACGGGGTGGGAGGGCGTCGGCCTGGCGTCCTACCTGCTGATCGGGTTCTGGCAGTACAAGGACTCGGCGGCGGTCGCGGCCAAGAAGGCGTTCGTCGCCAACCGGGTCGGTGACGCCGGGCTGTCGCTGGCGATCATGCTGATGTTCTTCCAGTTCGGCTCCGTGACTTTCACCGGCGTCTTCGGGGCGGCCCCGAAGGCGAGCAACGGGGTCGTGACCGCTATCGGCTTGCTGCTGCTGCTGGGTGCCTGCGGCAAGTCGGCCCAGCTTCCGCTGCAGTCCTGGCTGCTGGACGCCATGGAGGGCCCGACCCCGGTGTCGGCGCTGATCCACGCGGCCACGATGGTCACCGCCGGGGTATACCTCATCGTCCGGTCCGGCCCGATCTTCAACCTCACCCCCGACGCGCGGCTAGCGGTGGCGATCGTCGGCGCAGCCACGCTGCTGTTCGGCGGGATTATCGGGTGCGCGAAGGACGACATCAAGAAGTCGCTGGCCGGATCGACGATGAGCCAGATCGGCTACATGACGCTGGCCGCCGGTCTCGGGCCGGCCGGATACATCTTCGCGATCGCCCAGTTGCTTGCGCACGGGTTCTTCAAGGCCACGCTGTTCCTCACGGCCGGGTCGGTCAAGCATGAGATGAACGACGAGGTCGACATGCGCCGGTTCGGCGGGCTGCGGGTGGCGATGCCGATCACGTTCGGCGCGTTCTTCTGCGCCTACCTTGCGATCATCGGCATCCCGCCATTCTCGGCGTTCTTCACCAAGGATCCGATCATCGAGGCGGCGTTCAGCAGGGGCGGCGTCTCCGGAGCGCTGCTGGGCACCGCGGCGCTGATCGGGGCCGGCATCACCTCGCTGTACATGACGCGGATGCTGCTGATGACGTTCACCGGCAGGCGCCGGTGGGACGAGGGCCAGCACCCGCACGAAGCACCGCCGGTGATGATCTGGCCGGCAATCCTGCTCGCGGCCGGGTCGCTGGCGGCTGGCGCGATCTTCATCATCGGCAGCCGGCTGCAGGACTTCCTCGGTCCGGTGATCGGCGTGCCGCCTGTCTCGCACGGCATCTTCACCGTGTACGGCTGGGCCGGTCTCGCGCTGGTGATCGCCGCCGCCGGGCTCGCCTTCGTGCTGTACGGCCGGCGTGAGGTGCCGGTCGCTGCGCCGGCCGCCAACCCTTTCACCGTCGCGGCACGCAAGGACTTGTACGGTGACGCCATCAACGAAGGCCTGCTGATGCGGCCCGGCCAGTGGCTGACCCGGCTGTCGGTGTATTTCGACAACCGCGGCGTGGACGGCCTGGTGAACACCGTCGCGGCCGCCTTCGGCGGGTCGTCGGGGAGGATGCGCAAGGTGCAGACCGGCTTCGTCCGCTCGTACGCGCTGTCCATGCTGGTCGGTGCCGTGCTGCTGGTTGGCACGTTCCTGCTGGTGCGGCTGTAGGAAACTGTGAGGCTGCAGAACTGATGAGCACTTTCCCATGGCTGACGGTAGCGGGTGCCGTCCCGCTGGTCGGCGCGATCGCGATCGCGCTGACGCCGGGCAGGTCGGCGGCAGGCAGCCCGGCTGACCGGCGCGCTCGCGACCTGCTGGTCAAGCGGCTCGCCCTGGTTTTCTCGCTGATCACGCTCGCGCTGACGATCGTGATCGCGGTGAAGTTCAGGCCCGGCGGTCCGCGCTTCCAGTTCCAGCAGGTGTACCAGTGGATCCCGCAGTTCGGCGTGCACTACGCGGTCGGCGTGGACGGCATTGCGCTCGTGCTGATCCTGATGTCCACGGTACTGATGCCGGTGGTCGTGCTGGCGTCCTGGAATGACGTGGAAGAGGTCGCCGCCAGCACCGCCTCCGCTGCGCCGGGCAGGCGGGCGCGGCGGGGACGAAGCGCTAAGTCGTACTTCGCGATGATGCTGGTGCTCGAGACGATGATGATCGGCGTCTTCGCCGCCACCGACGTCTTCTTGTTCTACGTGTTCTTCGAGGCCATGCTCGTGCCGATGTACTTCATGATCGGCAGCTACGGCGTCGGCCAGCGGCAGTACGCGGCGGTCAAGTTCCTGCTTTACAGCCTGCTCGGCGGCTTGCTCATGCTGGTGGCCGTGATCGCGCTGTACGTCTACTCAACCCACGGCGGCCACCAGGGCACATTCCTGTTCACCCGGCTCAGTCATCTTGCGCTGAGCCCCACCACGCAGAAGTGGCTCTTCCTCGGCTTCTTCATCGCGTTCGCGATCAAGGCCCCGCTGTGGCCATTCCATACCTGGCTGCCGGACGCCGCCACCTCCGCACAGCCAGGCGCGGCGGTGCTGCTGGTCGGCGTGCTGGACAAGGTCGGCACGTTCGGCATGATCCGGTACTGCCTTGACCTGTTCCCGTCGGCCGCGCACTTCTTCACCCCGCTGGTGATCGTGCTGTCGGTAGTCGGTGTCTTGTATGGCGCGGTCGTGGCTATCGGCCAGGCGGATATCAAGCGCCTGATCGCCTATACCTCCGTCTCCCACATGGGCCTGATCACGCTCGGCATCTTCGCGATGACAAGCCAGGGACAGGCCGGCGCGACGCTGTACATGGTGAATCACGGCTTCGCCACCGGCGCCCTGTTCATCCTGGCCGGCTTCATGGTGAGCAGGCGCAAGTCGCACCTCATCGCCGACTACGGCGGCGTGCAGAAGGTGGCACCGGTGCTGGCCGGGCTGTTCCTGATCGCTGGCCTGGCCGGGCTGGCGCTGCCCGGCCTGTCGACCTTCGTCAGCGAGTTCCTGGTCCTGGTCGGCACCTTCACCCGGTACGAGGCGGCCGCCGTCCTGGCAACGGTCGGCATCATCCTGGCCGCGATCTACATCCTGTGGATGTATCAGCGGACCATGACCGGGCCGGTCCGCGCCGAGGTGGCGAACATGCCAGACCTCAAAGCGCGCGAGCTATGGGCGGTGGCACCGCTCATCGCGCTCATCGTCGTGCTCGGCGTCTACCCGAAGCCGGCGCTGGACATCATCAACCCGGCCGTGCACAGCACGCTGGTCGGGGTTCACAGCAGGGACCCCGTTCCGCCGCACCCGGCCAGCGCGTCGGCCCGGCAGGCGAGCACTACCAGCCTGGTACAGCATGGGCGCGGGCAGCGCGGCCAGACACTACGCAAGCAAGGGAGCTCGGCGTGAGCGTGACCGTCGCGGCGACCGCATCGACAATAGCCGCCCCGCACTTCGAGTGGAGCTTGCTCTCGCCGATGCTGCTGGTGTTCGGGGCGGCGCTGGCGGGCGTCCTCATCGAGGCCTTCGCTCCGAGGGACCTGCGAAGGCCCATGCATGTCGCGCTGACGCTCGGCAGCCTGGCCGGCGCCTTCGTGCTGACCGTGGTGCTGGCCGCCAAGAGCTCGATCTTCGCGGCCG
Organism: Actinomycetes bacterium; assembly: GCA_021792405.1. GTDB lineage: Bacteria > Actinomycetota > Actinomycetes > Streptosporangiales > Streptosporangiaceae > JAJYUU01. Next base: position 15,713 of record JAJYUU010000052.1, on the reverse strand, counting down.
GCAAGCCCGGCGTCGTAGCCGCGATCGGGACCGTCGGGGTGGACAGGCCGACACTGTTCATACAGGCCACCATCCTGATCCTGGCCTTCGTCAGCGTGCTGCTGATCGCCGAGTCGTCCCACGAGGTCAGTTCCTTCACCCCGCAGGCGGCCGCCGTTCCCGGCAGCGCCGAGGAACGCGAGGGCCTGCTGGCCGGCCTGTCGCACACCGAGGTGTATCCGCTGACACTGTTCGCGGTCGGCGGCATGTTGCTGTTCCCGGCCGCTAACGACCTGCTGACCATGTTCATCGCGCTCGAGGTGCTATCCCTGCCGCTCTACCTGCTGTGCGGCCTCGCGCGGCGCCGGCGGCTGCTGTCCCAGGAAGCCGCGATGAAGTACTTCCTGCTCGGCGCGTTCTCGTCGGCTATCTTCCTGTTCGGCATCGCCATGCTGTACGGGTACGCAGGATCGGTGCGGCTGTCGGCGATAGCCACCGCCGCGCAGAGCGGGCTGGCCTCATCCACCCTGCTCTACGCCGGGATCGCGCTGCTCGGCGTCGGCTTGCTGTTCAAGGTCGGCGCCGTGCCATTCCAGGCCTGGAAGCCGGATGTGTACCAGGGCTCGCCGACTCCGATCACGGCGCTCATGGCGTCATGCACGCTGGTCTCGGCATTCGGCGCGCTGCTGCGGGTCTTCTATGTCGCCTTCGGCCAGCTGACCTGGGACTGGCGGCCGGCCATGTGGGCAGTGGCGATCGTCACCATGATGGTCGGCTCGATCATCGCGATCACCCAGACCGACGTGAAGCGACTGCTGGCGTACTCCTCGATCGCGCAGGCCGGCTACATCCTGACCGGTGTGATCGCCGCTAACGCGGCAGGCCTGTCCGGCAGTCTGTTCTACCTGGCGGCGTACGGATTCGCCACAATCGGCGCCTTTGCCATCGTCACGCTCGTCAGGGACCGGGCCGGGGAAGCGGCGCACATGTCCGGCTGGGCTGGCCTCGGGAAGCGCTCGCCGCTCGTGGCCGGCGTTTTCGCCCTCTTCCTGATCGCCTTTGCCGGCATCCCGCTGACCAGCGGGTTCAATGGCAAATTCGCCGTGTTCCGGGCAGCGATCCAGGGCGGGGCGCTGCCCTTGGTGATCATCGGCGTGATCAGCAGCGCGATTCTCGCGTTCCCCTACGTGCGGGTGATCGTGCTGATGTTCTTCAGCGAGCCAGCCGCCGAGGGACCTGTCGTCGTGCGGCCGAGCGCATACACCGGGCTTGCCGTGGCGATCGGGGCGGCAGCGACTGTCGTGCTCGGCATCATCCCGGAGCCGCTGCTCAGCCTGGCCAGTCACGCCGCCAGCCAGCTTTTCGTCCGCTAGCCTCTGGCCAGTTCCGGACCAGCCGCGAGATCACCACGTCGGGCTCGACCGGCGGCGTCGCATATCGCCCTAAGCCGATAGGAATGAGCGCTACGAAGATGCGGGTGGTCAGCCAGTACCCGGCTATGCGCATATCTTGGGGATGGCTTGACGATAACCTCAGCTATGACTGGCTTGCTAGCGGTCCCGGCGGGCCTGTGAGGGGATCCACGTGATTGCCGCTGTCCCGATGGAACTGACCGACGCAGCACTCGCCGCCGATGTCGTTGACGGCCTCGCGCACGTCGAGGAAGGCCTGCGGACGGCCGCTAAGGCTCAGCATCCCGTGCTCGCCGAGGCAGCCGAGCATCTGATGGAGGCGGGCGGCAAGCGCTTCCGGCCGACGCTGGTGCTGCTGGCCGGGCAATTCGGCGATCCCAGGGACCCCCGCATCGTGCCGGCGGCGGTCGCTGTCGAGCTGACCCACCTGGCAACGCTCTATCACGACGACGTCATGGACGAGGCCGACGTTCGCCGCGGCAGCGCCAGCGCTAACTCGCGCTGGGGAAACACCGTCGCGATCCTGACCGGAGATTACCTGTTTGCCCGCGCCTCGGAGATCCTGGCCGACCTCGGCGCCGAGGCGATCCGGATTCAGGCGGAGACGTTCGCCCGGCTGGTCAACGGGCAGATCGCGGAGACCGTCGGCTGCCAGCCAGGCGAGGACCCGCTGAACCACTACCTCGGCGTGGTCACCGAGAAGACCGCCTCCCTGATCGCTACCGCTGGCCGGTTCGGCGCCATGTTCTCCGGCGCGCCTGCGAGCGTCATCGACCGGATCACCCCGGCTTGCGCCGCCATCGGCGTGGCCTTCCAGCTTTCCGATGACATCCTCGACGTGGCAAGCGAATCGGCTCAGTCGGGCAAGACGCCGGGTACCGATCTGAGGGAGGGCGTGCGCTCGCTGCCGGTGCTGCATGCGCTGCGGTCGGCCGGCCCGGCGGACGGCAGGCTTGTCGAACTGCTGAGCATGCCTGAGCTGACCGACCCGGTGCTGCACGCCGAAGCGCTCACCCTGCTGCGCGGGCATGCGGCCATGGAGATGGCCCGAGCGGACACCAGGCAATGGGCGCAGCAGGCCAGAGAACTGATCCTGGACCTGCCGGACGTGCCCGCACGGGCGGCATTCGAGGCGATGTGCGAGTTCGTCGTCGAGCGGACCGGATAGGCCGGCTCGTCGCTGCCCGTTCCCGTCCCGATCTCGCGACGGGAACAGGGCGCTGCCGCCGATGGTTGAGCATGGCGGGCCGAAGGAGGATCGGTGAGTATTTTCGGTTTCAGCAAGACCCATCTGCCCACGGCGGAGGACGCCCTGCCCGGCCGTGACGCCGCGATGCGGGTGCCGGACCGCCATGAGGTGCTGGGTTCGGCGCTGCTGCCGCCCTATCCGGCGAGCACGCAGGTCGCGGAGTTCGCGCTCGGCTGCTTCTGGGGCGCTGAGAAGAACTTCTGGCAGGCTCCTGGCGTCGTGTCGACCGCCGTCGGATACGAAGGCGGTTTCACCCCGAATCCGACATATGAGGAAGTCTGCAGCGGCCGCACCGGTCATGCCGAGACGGTCCGGGTGGTGTTCGACCCCGCGACGATCAGCTACGCAGAGTTGCTGCAGATTTTCTGGGAGTCGCACAACCCCACCCAGGGAATGCGCCAGGGCAACGACCTCGGGACCCAGTACCGGTCCGCGATCTTCTACCACTCGCCGCAGCAGCAGGCCGAGGCCGAGGCCGCCGCGGCGGCGTACCAGAAGCGACTGTCCGACGCAGGCTTTGGCGAGATCACCACGCAGATCGCGGCGGCCGGCGAGTTTTACTTCGCCGAGGACTATCACCAGCAGTACCTCAGCGATGCCAAGAACCCGTACGGGTACTGCCCGGACCACGGCACCGGCGTGTCCTGCCCGGTCGGCGTGCTGAAGGCTGACGGGTAAGCAAGCGGCTCAGCCTGGGACAGCTCTGCCCGTGCTTAGCGTTCGACCTGGAAGTGCAGCCAGCCAGATCTGGCCCTGGTCACCGTGGGGTCGCCACGGGGCACGAAGATCGCGCGGAGCCGGTAGCGGGCGTGGAGTGCCTCGCGGCGCGCGGCAATGGAGGAGACGACCCGGTTGGCGCGGTTCAGCGCGGCGCAGAAGGTGGTGAACCGGTTGCGCCACGCGTGCCGGTAGTACTCCTGCACCTGCAGCCGCACGCAATCGCCTCGCCTGGCCGGTGTCACGCGCACGACGACGGTAATCCGGGCCCTGCGGCGATAGAGCCGGTAGAGGAGGGAGCCATGCCGGACGGATGCGTAGTAACCGCGCAGTCTCGCGGCTACGGCAGGGTGAGCCTGCGTGATGGTGACGGTCAGGCTGGCACCTGGTGAGGTCATGCCGTCGTAGCTCGCAGTGTAGGTGTACTCCCCTGGAACCGGATCGGTCCGGTCGCTGACGGTAAACCCGCCGACGGCAGTCGTCGCAGCAGTGAAAGTCTTGCTGGCCTGCCCGGTCGCGGTCCTGGTAATGGTTACCGTCGAGCCTGCCGATGGTGCTGCCCCGCCGACAGAGACGGTCCCGGACAGTCCTACCGGGGAGCTGTATGCCGCCGAGGACGGTCCCGTCAGGGTCAGTACCGGCGGTGGCGTGCCTGCGTTGTCGATCACCTCCAGTGAGTAGGTGGCGGTGGGCGGGGCAGTCGTGCTGTAGGTGACGAGGACGGCATACAGCGTCGAGCTGTCTTGCGACCAGGCAAGGCCGTTGGTCATGACGCTCGGGGAGGCGGCCGACTGGTACAAGTTCAGCGGCTGGCCGCTGGCGGTGAACGTGCCGATCTCGCTGGTGCCGGGATTTGCTCCGCCCGACGCTGCTTCGGCGATCGTCCCGTCCGGCGCGACCGCTACGGCGCTGGCTAGGACGCCGTTCGAGAAGTTGCCGTAGTTACCATCGGGCGCCAGGCTGTCAGTCGTGAAAGCCAGGGCATTCGGGAAGCCGTCGCAGATCACTCCGATAGTCGCGCCTCCTCGCGCGACGGTGAGCCCCAGTTCGCCAGAGGGGCAGTCGTCGAATGTCGACGGGTTGTTTGTCTGCGCCAGCGGGGCATTGTTGCCGTTCGCAACGTCGTACGTAGCCATCGTGGCCGGAACCAGGTCGGACACAGCCGCGGCCAGGTAGCCGGTGTTTGCCGGGTCCGCCGCTAGGTCCGGCGCGTAGTACCAGCTAGGCCCGGTGAGCACCGCGGGGACGAACGCGGGGCTGCTCGAAGTCAGGCTGATCTCCCCAATAGCCCCGAATCCACCGGACGCATTGCCATAACTGACCCAGAGTTCGCCGCTTTGCAAGGCTAGGTCGTAGGGCAGGTAGCCGCTGCCCAGGGAGTAGAGAGTCTGGGTGGGCGCCTGCTGGGTGATGGTCGAGACATCGATGGCAGCGACGGCGCCGTTGGCGTCGAGGGCGGCGTACAGGGTGCCGCCGCTGAGCGCCATTCCCTCAACGGCATCTCCCGCATCGACCGTCGTGACATAGGACCCGGCCAGGTTCGTGACGACGATTCCCCCGCCACTTGTCTGCAGGCTCGAGCTGTAATAGCCCTCGCTGATGAAGACGTACCCGGCCGCGTCGTCGACCAGGACCTGATGCACGTAGCTCAGTGGCGGCAGCGGAACGACGGTGGCAGCCTGGGCGCTGGCGGCCGGAAGGGCGATTGCGCCGATGGAGGCCGCGAGAGCGAGGCCGGAGAAGGCGAGCCGGGACCGCATGGGAACTCCTGAGCACGTGAAGAGAGCGCTGGGTGAAATACCTCTGATTGTGTCAGGAATAGGCAAGCGAGACAATTCTTAAAATACCGCGATTAGGCATGCTTGCGCGCGCGGTAAGCCGCGACGTGCAGCCGGTTGCCGCAGGTGCGGCTGTCGCAGTAGCGACGTGACCGGTTCCTGGAGAAGTCCACGAACACCGCGCGGCACGAGGGTGACTCGCAACTGCGGATCCGGCCAGCCTCGCCAGCCACCACAAGCCAGGCCAGGCCCATGGCGAAGTGCGCGGCGATCCGGTCGGCCAGCGGCGCCGTCGGCCTGGACACGTGCAGGTGCGGGCCGCGGCCGTCGTGCGCGGCGATCTGCGGGCTGGCGCCAGTCTGCGATAGCAGCGCGTTGATCTGCTCGATCGCGGCCGCCTCAGCGCCCGCCTCGCAGGCCGTCACGATCGAGTCAAGCCGGGCCCGGTACTCCCGCGCTCTGGCCAGGTCGCCAACCTTGCCGCGGATGCCGGCGAACGCGTACCTGTCCGCCATTTCCTGCAGGTCAGCGAGCGTGCCCAGGCCATCACCGTCGGCCGACCTGCCGGTGTTGATCAGCTCCACGCAGCCGGTCATGGCCTCCAGCTGGTCAGCATCAAAGTGACTTTGACTCCTGTCACCAGCGACCCGTAGGGTTGTGCTCATGTCAGCACCGTATGGCAGAACGGTCATGACCGGCAACGCCGGCCGGGCGACCGGACGGCCGGTGCTGATGGCGACTCTCGGCGCGGCCTGCATCTCGTCCTCGGCGATCCTGGTGACGCTGGCGCATGTCGGCGCGGTCACCACCGCCTTCTTCCGTTGTGCGCTCGCGCTGCCGGTCCTGCTCCCGCTTGCCATGCTGGAGCGGCGCCGGCTCGGGCCCCGTCCGCTCGCCAGCCGCGCCGTTGCCATGCTGGCCGGCGTCTTCCTGGCTGTGGACCTGGTGCTGTGGAACTATGCGATCGGCGACGTTGGCGCCGGGGTGGCGACGGTGCTCGGCAACCTGCAGGTGCTGTTCGTCGCGGCGTTCGCCTGGCTCGTCCTGCGCGAGCGCCCGGACCGGCGCTTCCTTGCCGTGATGCCGGCCGTGCTGGCAGGCGTGGTGCTGGTATCCGGGCTGCTGGGCGGGCACGCGTCCGGTGCACGTCCGGTGGCCGGGATCGCCTTCGGCATCGCCACCTCCGCGGCCTACGCCTGCTTCCTGCTCATCATGCGCACCACGGCCGGCCATGCGCCGCGGGTAGCCGGGCAGCTAGCGGATGCCACCGTCGGGGCCACCGCCGGGGCGATCATGCTGGCCCCGATCGCCGGCGGACTGCAACTGGACATCGGCTGGGCCTCGCTGCGCTGGCTGCTGCTTCTGGCGCTGGTCAGCCAGACGGTCGGCTGGCTGCTGATCACCTCCGCCCTGCCGCGGCTGCCTGCGCCGATTTCCTCGCTTCTGCTGCTTCTGCAGCCGGCCGCGGCAATGGTGCTCGCCGATGTCGTGCTGGGCGAGCGGCCAACATTGATCCAGATCGGCGGATCGGCGGTAGTCTGCCTGGGCGTCCTGGTGGTCGCCAGGTCCCCGGCACGAACCGGGACTGCGCACCGGCGGCAGCGGCGCGATCCGCTTCCCGGGCGGGCCGGCGCGGTGCTTGACGGCCTGGCGCCTGACAGCCGCGAGCAGATCGTGCGCGACGTCAGCCCGGCCCGGACTCAGTGACGCACGAAAAGGTTCAGCGACGCACGGAGAACAGCACGTAGCCATAGCTCACGCTGGTGGCTGCCGGATGGCGGCGGAGCCACGCCGCGGCCACGCCGGCCGGGAACTCGATGCCCAGGACGGCGGCGAGGTCGGCCCGGCGCGCGAAGCGCAACTCCGACCGGACTTCGTGCCTGGCGGCCCCCCGATCGCGCCACCAGGCATCGACCGAGGCGGCGGTCTGCTCCGGCGGCCGGACCGCAGACGCCCGTAGCAACCAGGCGAAGTCACCCCAGCGGTAGTCGTTGTCGACGACCACCAGGCAGCCGCCTGGCCGAAGGACGCGCAGCACCTCCGCCAGCCCCGCATCGGTCCCCGGCGGGAAGAAGTAGGCAAACCGCGCGTGCACCACGTCCGCGCCTGTGTCCGGCAGCGGGATGTGCTCGGCCGACCCGGCCACTACCTCAGTGCCCGGCAGATCTGCGGCTGCTTGCGCAGCCATCGCGCGCAGCGCGGGGTCGGGCTCGATCCCGATGACCTCGGCTGCCTCGCCGGCGTAGCGCCGCAGCCAGTAACCAGTGCCGCAGCCCAGATCGACAATCGTGCGACCGGCCCACGGGGCGATAGCACGCATCGCAGTCAGTACGTGCCCGGCCCGGTCAAGCGCCGCGTTCTCGAGTTCATAGCTATCCGGATGCCCGCCGATGTTCGGCGCGAATCGCCAGTCCGGGAACTGGGCGCGGTCATCAGTAACGAGCGGCACGCGGGCTGACTCCATGATCGATGTGAATCTACTGCTGCCATAGCAACAATAGATTCACTTCGATCATGGACGGGCCGGCGCTATCAGCCGCCAGGCTCCGCCAGCGCTGCCGCGTCGGGCAACCGGACCGGTGCGGACCGCAGACCAAGCCGGCGCGCCAGGATGCGGTTGATCACATCGGCGGCATCCTCGATGGTCTGGATGCCATAGCCTTCACCTTGGCCGCCGGCGGCTGGCGGCCCGGTAAGGATCACGATCTGGTAGCTGATGTCATTGCCGGTGAACGCGCCGATGCTGTTGATGTTCCAGTCGTCGCCCTCCGGATACGGCAGCCAGCCGTTCTTGATGTGCACGGTGATGCCGCGTGCCGCCCCGGCGGACACGCCCCATCGCTCGGCCGGGATGACCTCGGCCATCAGCGTCAGGACGTACCGGCGTGAATACTTGCCCAGCACATCGCCGGGTCTGGTCAGCAGGTGCAGCAGGGTCAGTTCGTCCCGCGCGGTGATCAAGGTCAGGCCCCAGGCCTGGCTGAGGATGGTGTGCGGCATTGCCGCCCGGCGGAGGAACACGCGCATGCCCCGCATGCCGACCTCATCCCACAGGGCCGTGGCTGCGTAGTTATTAGACTGGGTGATCATCAGGAAGGCAAGATTGCGCTGCTGCCTGGTCAGGTGGCTGGGGCCGTGTTCTTTGAACAGCAGCGCGCTCAGGATCGTTACCTTGATGACGCTAGCAGCGTAGAAGTGCGCATTCTGGTTCAGCCAGCAGGTGAGGCCGAATCCCGGGGCGGAGGCCTTCAGGCCGACGACCGAGTGCGTCCGGCCTGCCAGCGCGGTCCTGATGCCACTGGAGATCCTGGCTGCCAGCCTCGGGTACTTCACCGAGGCGCACATGCTCGTCGCCACTGCGGGTGCGGCACCAATCTGCGGCTCGGCCAGTGCCGGGGCTACGCCCGTCATCGCCACCACCGTCGCGGCCGCAACCGCGATGGACGCCGCCGCTAAAGTCGCTCGTGCCGTCCGTGCACTGTGCCGATTGCTTCCCATTTATGCCCCGTTACCCCTCGATAGTGTGCCGAGTCGTTTCTCACTGTCAAAGACGTTGCCTGGGGTCAGGAGGTTGCCATCAGGCCGCAATGATCCGGCTCGAGTGAATCTGGCACGAGGTGGAGAAAATTCACCGCGGCGATGTCGCATCGGGATCCGGCTCGTTCGTGGCTTGATACGAGGCCGCCACTTCGGCGCCTCGAGCACCTACCGGGAGGTATGCACGATGAAGTACGTGATGCTCATCATGAACACCGAGGCGGCCGACAAACTGACCGCAGAAGAACAGCAGGCCTGGAGCGCGGAGGTCATGGCCTGGTACGAGAAGAACGCTACCACTGGAGTGATCGCCGACGGTGGTGCCCAGCTCCAGCCTCCGGACACCGCGAAGACCGTCCGGGCAAGCGGGGTCACCGACGGCCCGTTCATCGAATCCAAGGAAGTGCTCGGCGGTTACACGGTGCTGGAGGCAAAGACCATCGATGAGGCCGTGGCGGTCGCCCAGAGCTGGCCTGGCGTGAACCGCGGGCTGATCACGATGGAGTTGCGGCCGGTCGTGGTGTTCTGACCATCAGGCATCCAGGCGGCGGGCGATGAGCTCGCGTTCGGCCGGATTCGCGGCCAGCGCGAGCGCTCGCTCGTTGGCCGCTCGTGCCTCTGCGGTCCGGCCGAGCGCGGTCAGCAACTCGGCCCGGACCGCATGGAACAGCCGGTAACCGTCGAGGTCGGCGGTCAGCGGCTCGACCTCGGCAAGCGCGGCCGCCGGGCCGGCTGCGTACCTCGTCGCGACCGCGCGGTTGAGCCGGACGACCGGCGATGGCGTCATCACCAGCAGCCGGTCGTACAGGAGCCGGATCTGCTGCCAGTCCGTCTGACGATAGTCCGTGGTCGCTGCGTGGAGCGCGGCGATGGCCGCCTGGACCTGGTAAGGACCCGGATGGCGCAGCCCGATAGCCCGGTCCAGCAAGGCGGTGGCCTCGGCCGCGAGTTGGTGGTCCCACCTGGCGCGGTCCTGATCGGCGAGCCGGATCAGACGGCCCCAGCCGTCGAACCGGGCGACTGCCCGTGACTCGTGCAGCAGCAGCAGCGCGAGCAACCCGAGCACTTCAGCCTCGCCCGGCATCAGCCGGTGCAGCAGCCTTGCCAGTGAGATGGCCTGCGCAGCCAGATCACGCCGGGCCGGAGTGTGGCCCGCGGAGGCCAGGTAGCCTTCGTTGAAGACCAGGTAGACCACCGCCAGCGCGGCGGCCAGCCGCTCGCCGAGCTCATCCGGATCCGGGATGCGGATGGCAACCCCCGCGTCCTGCAACGTCCGCCGCGCCCGCGACAGCCGTTGTCGCATCGTCTGTTCCGACACCAGGAACGCGGCGGCAATCTCCGCGGTCGTCAGGCCGCACACCGCTCTCAGCGTCAGTGCGACCTGTGAATCGGCTGGCAGCGCCGGATGGCAGCAGGCGAACACAAGGCTGAGCAAATCATCGGCCTCGGCCTGCGGATCGGCATAGTGCCCGGCGGTGAGTCCGGCGCGGTCCTGGGTGACGGCTAGCAGCGCCAGCTTCTCCCGTCCGGTTCGCACGCGGCGCTGGCGGTCCAGGGCCTTGCGCCAGGCGGTGGTGGTCAGCCAGCCGCCCGGGTTGGCCGGCACGCCGTCAGCCGCCCAGTGCTCAAGTGCCTCGACGAAGGCATCCTGAACGAGTTCCTCGGCCAGGCCGACGTCACCGAGCCGTCGCGCGAGGATAGCGCGCACCCGGGTGGCTTCGGTGCGGTAGGCGCGTTCCAGGTCACCGGCGTCCATTGCGCCAGTCTGACAGCTTCAGGTGAGCGATCCGGATCTCATCGGATCTGGCGTATCCGGCCGGACGGCAGGGCGGCGGTCATCAGGGCTGGGCTCCGTGGCGGCCAGCTCCGCCGCGGAATCGCGATACCCCTTCGACGACGCCAGGATCAGCTAGCGTCGCCATGCCGCGAGCGAACTCGTTCGCCATGGCGTCGCCGAAGCCCAGTGACATCGAGTCAAGCACCGAAGCCCGGTCACTGCGCAAGCACGTCTGCGGGAACCCGGAGATCTGCAGCGCCAGCCGCTCGGCTTCCTCGCGAGCATCGCCATGCTTCACCACCCTGGAGACTAGCCCCATCTCGTAGGCCTCAGCGGCGGCGACTCCCCGCCCGGTGAGGATCAGGTCGAGGGCACGGCCAAGCCCGATGATCTGCGGCAGCCGGACGGTGCCGCCGTCGATCAGCGGCACGCCCCAGCGCCGGCAGTACACGCCGAAGACCGCGTCCTCCTCGGCAACCCGGAGGTCGCACCACAACGCCAGTTCCAGGCCCCCGGCCACAGCGTATCCGGCGACGGCCGCGATGACGGGCTTGGACAACCGCATCCGCGACGGGCCCATCGGGCCAGGGCCATCGGGTTCGGTCCTGTTTCCCTGCGGGCTGCCGACGGTCTTCAGGTCGGCGCCAGCGCAGAACGTGCCGCCCGCCCCGAAAAGCACCGCGACGGCCGCGTCGTCGTCCGCGTCGAAGTCGGCGAACGCCTCGGTCAGTGCCGCCGCGGTGGGGCCGTCTACCGCGTTGCGGACTTCGGGCCGGTCCAGGATGACCGTCGTCACCGGACCCGAGCGATCGACATGCACCACAGTGCGGCTGGGCTTGGTCGGGCTGGGCTTGGTCGGGCCGGGCTTGGTCGGACCGGGCTCGATCTGGCCAGCCGGGCCGTCCGCCGCCCCGGCTGGCACGCTAGCCGACCTGCCAGGTGTCCGCGCCGGCTAGCAACTCCGCCAGGTCCCCATCGCCCTGCTGCTGGCGGGCGGTGTCGATCTGCGCGGACATGAGCTCGTCATAGCTGGGCCGCTCGACATTGCGGAACACGCCGATCGGCGTGTGCGCGAAATCAGAGCTGTCCAGCCTGGACAACGCGAACGCATACGAGGGGTCGGTCTCCTCGGCATTGTGCACGAGCAGCGAGTCCGGGTCGCTGCCCGCGACCGGCACCGCCTCCAGCGCGCCGTAGCGGCCGAACCGAAGGCCCTGACTGCGGTCGGCGCCGAACCGGATGGGCTGTGCCTGCTCCAGCCGGATAAGCCGCTGATCCCGCTCGCCTGGCTCGGTCACTGGGGCGAACGCGTCGTCGTTGTAGATCGGGCAGTTCTGGTAGATCTCCACGAACGCGGTGCCCTTGTGATCGGCGGCCGCGCGCAGCACGCTGGTCAGGTGCTTGCGGTCGGAGTCGATGGTCCTGGCGACGAAGCCGGCCTCCGCGCCGATTGCGAGCGACACCGGGTTGAAGGGCGTGTCGAGCGAGCCGAACGGCGTCGACTTCGTGACCTTGCCCTGCTCAGACGTCGGCGAGTACTGACCCTTGGTCAGGCCGTAGATGCGGTTGTTGAACAGCAGGATTTTGATGTTCACGTTCCGGCGCAGCGCGTGGATCAGGTGGTTACCGCCGATCGACAGCGCGTCGCCGTCGCCGGTGATCACCCACACCGACAGATCGGGCCGTGACGATGCCAGCCCGGTCGCGATCGCCGGGGCACGGCCGTGAATCGAGTGCATGCCGTAGCTATTGACGTAGTACGGCAGCCGGGACGAGCAGCCGATGCCGGAAATGATCACCAGGTTCTCGCGCGGGATCTCCAGTTCGGGCAGGAAGGACTGGAACGCGGCAAGGATCGCGTAGTCGCCACAGCCCGGGCACCAGCGGACTTCCTGGTCAGACTTGAAATCCTTAGTTGCCAGCTTCTCGTCTGCCTTGGGCACCAGGGTCAGCGAGGCGAACCGGTGGGCCGGTTCCGGGAACTCGGCGGCCACCGCCTCGCCGTTTGCTGTGCCATCAGACATCGGGTCGTCAGACATTGGCGATCACATCCTGGATGACGTCGGCGAGTTCTGAGGCGCGGAACGGCAGGCCGCGAACCCGGTTGTAGGACACCACGTCGGTCAGGTAGCGGCCGCGCAGCAGCAGGGCGAGCTGTCCCAGGTTGATCTCGGGGACCAGCACCTTCTCGTAGGACCGCAGCACATCACCGAGGTTTGCCGGGAACGGCGACAGGTGCCGCAGGTGGGCCTGGGCCACCGCGCCGCCCGCAAGCCGCACCCGGCGCACTGCGGCGCCGATCGACCCGTACGTCGATCCCCAGCCGAGCACGAGCACCTTGGCGCTGCCGTCCGGATCGTCGACTTCGACCGGAGCGATGTCGGCAGCTATGCCGTCAATCTTGGCTTGCCGCAGGCGCACCATCTTGTCGTGGTTATCCGGGTCATACGAGATCGAGCCGGTGATGTCGGCCTTCTCGATGCCGCCGATGCGGTGCTCGAGGCCCGGCGTGCCGGGCACGGCCCATGGCCGGGCCAGCGTCTTCTGATCACGGGCGAACGGCAGGAACGGCGGGCCGGCCTTTCCGTCGACCGCGACGTTGCCGCTAGCGAACTTGAACTCGTCCCGGAGCTTCGGCAGCGCGTCGAGCGACGGGATGCGCCAGGGCTCAGATCCGTTGGCCAGGTAGCCATCGGACAAGATGATCACCGGCGTGCGGTACTTCACCGCGATCCGGACCGCCTCGAGCGCGGTGTCGAAACAGTCGGCCGGAGTGGCCGGAGCGACCACGGCGACCGGCGACTCGCCGTTGCGGCCGAAGATCGCCATCAGCAAGTCGGCCTGCTCGGTCTTGGTCGGCATGCCGGTCGACGGCCCGGCTCGCTGGATGTCACAGATGATCAGCGGTAGCTCGACCGACGCGGCGAGCCCGATCGTCTCCGCCTTCAGGCACATGCCCGGGCCCGACGTCGTGGTCACGCCCAGCCCGCCCCCGAAGGACGCGCCGAGCGCCGCACCGACGCCGCTGATCTCGTCCTCGGCCTGCATGGTACGGACGCCGAAGCGCTTCAGCTTGGACAACTCGTGCAGGACATCGGACGCCGGGGTGATCGGGTAGGAGCCGAGGAACAGCGGCAGCCCCGATCGGCGCGACGCCGCTACCAGACCGTAGGCCAGAGCGACGTTCCCGGTGATGTTCCGGTATTTGCCGGGCTTGAGCGGGGCTGGCTTGACCTCGTACTGAACCGAGAATGCCTCGGTTGTCTCGCCGTAATTCCAGCCCGCCTGGAACGCCGCCTTGTTGGCGGCCAGGATCTCAGGCCGGGCGGCGAACCGGGTCTCCAGGTACTTCAGGGTGCCGTCGACCGGGCGATTGTAAAGCCAGGACAGCAGACCGAGAGCGAACATGTTCTTGGCCCGCTCGGCGTCCTTGCGAGTGATGTCAAAGCCCTCGAGTGCCTTGACCGTTACCGACGTCAGCGGGATGGCATGCAGTTGGTAGGCGTCGAGTGAGCCGTCCTCGAGCGGGCTGGCGTCGTAGCCGACTTTCGCGAGGTTGCGCTTAGTGAACTCGTCGGTGTTGGCGATGATGTCACCGCCGCGCGGGACGTCGGCCAGGTTGGCCTTGAGTGCGGCCGGATTCATCGCGACCAGCACGTCCGGCGCATCGCCAGGGGTCAGGATGTCGTGGTCAGCGAAGTGAAGCTGGAAGCTTGACACGCCGGGTAGCGTGCCGGCTGGCGCCCGGATCTCGGCCGGGAAGTTCGGGAGCGTGGACAAGTCGTTGCCGAAAGTCGCGGTCTCCTGGGTGAACCGGTCCCCGGCGAGTTGCATGCCGTCGCCGGAGTCCCCGGCGAACCTGATGATGACACGGTCAAGTTGCTGGACCTGTTTGGTCACAGTCTTCCGGCCTCCTTCACGCGCCGAGGCCGGCTAAAAGACGCGGTGACGGCGTGCATCTTTGCGTGACTTGCAGTTGGCGAAACCCGTGAACCCGGCCAGGCGCCCGCCCTCGCGCGGGCCTCTCGCCTGCGGCTATATCGTCATCCTAGTACAGATCGCAAGTCGGCCACGCTTGGTCTGGCTACTCCGGTGAGCACGCACCGCCTGCGGTGATCTGGCCGCTGGCCCGCGTGTCAGGCAGATGCCGGAAAACGTGTCAGGCAGATGCCGGAAAGGAGCACCGGATCCCGCGCTGCGCCAGGTCGGTCACTTCCTCGGTCGGGGGAGCGCTGTAGGTCAACCCCGGGCCAGTGCCAGCGACCGGCTCGCTAGCTGTCGGCTGCCTTGGCGAGGATGAACTTCTCCACCGCGTTGGCGAAGCCCTCCTTGCCGTTCGGGGTAGTGACCCGGCGAGCAGCACGCTTGACCTCCAGGCTGGACTGCCCCATCGCGATGCTGAGGCCAGAATGGGCAAACATCAGCACATCGTTCGGCATGTCCCCGATCGTTGCGATCTCCTCGGGCTGGAGGCCGTACTGAGCGGCCAGGTATTTCGCCACCTCGCCCTTGTTGGCTTTCGGGTGAGTCACGTCCAGGTAGTACGGCTGGGACTGGGCGGCCGTTACGTGATCGCCGAACTTGTCCCGCACGGCCGAGGTCGCTCTTTCCACCGCGTCGGTGTCATCGCTGACGCCGACGAGCTTGGCGACGTTGCCGGTCAGGCCGCGCACCCCGGATGTCATGGTCCTGGGCTCGAACTTCACGGTCCAGGCCTCGCGCGCGACGTGCGGTCCGTCCGGCTTCGGCACGTACCAGTCGGCTCCCTGGTAGAGCCAGACGTCCAGGCCGAAGGCGGACATCGCGTCCGTGACCGGAATCACCAGGTCCGCGGGCAGCACCCGTTGCTCGAGAACGCTCATGTCCCGGTCGACAATCAGCCCGCCGTTGAAGGCCGCGATCGGCGTCTGGATATCGAGCGGTCCGATCAGCATCGCCATGCCGCGCGGCGGCCGGCCGCTGGTGATCGCGAAGCGGATCCCCGCATCATGCAGTGTCCGCACGGCGGCGACGGCCCGGTCGGTGAGGACCTTGTCCTGAGTGACCAGCGTGCCGTCGACATCGGCGAGGAGCAGCTTCACGGTCGGTGTGGCTGTCTCACTCGGTCGGCCGGACCCGGCTGTCATGGGCACCTCCAGCTAAGGGCTCGCGACAAAATAACGTAGGGCTTGTTAGGGCGTGTCGGGCGGCCGCACGGTGTAGTTCCATTCGCCGTGGAAGTCGTGGCGGGTGATGGGCAGGGCGTCGATGTCCTTGGGGCTGTA
>JAJYUU010000212.1 GCA_021792405.1 Actinomycetes bacterium | reverse complement strand
TGGACATCGAGCCGGGCAGGGTGATCCGCAAGGGCAGGCTGCAGCCCGGCCGGATCTTCCTGGCCGACACCGCAGCCGGCCGGATCATCGAGGACGAGGAAGTCAAGTCGGAGCTGGCCGCCGCGCAGCCGTACGGTGACTGGCTGCACGCTGGCCTGATCCACCTGCGCAACCTGCCGGAGCGGGTCAGGGAACTGCCCGACAGCCGGGTGCTGCTTGTCCAGCAGCAGCTGTTCGGCTACACCGAGGAGGACCTGCGGGTGGTGCTCGCTCCGATGGCGCGCACCGGCGCAGAGGCGCTCGGGTCGATGGGTACCGACACCCCGCTGGCCGTGCTCTCGGACCGGCCGCGGCTGCTGTACGACTACTTCACCCAGCTGTTCGCCCAGGTGACCAACCCGCCGCTGGATGCCATCCGGGAAGAACTGGTCACCGCCCTGGGCACCGCTACCGGCCCGGAGCATAACCTGCTCGATCCCGGTCCGAGGTCCTGTCGTCAGGTGGTGCTGCCGTTCCCGGTGATCAGTGACACCGATCTGGCCAAGATCGTGCACGTCAACGACGACGGGGACCTGTCCGGGCTGGCCGCGCACGTAGTCGACGGCCGGTACGAGGTGGCCGGGGGCGGCGCGGCGCTGCAGGCGCGGCTGGCCGAGATCCGGGCCGAGGTGTCGGCCGCGATCGCGGCCGGCGCCCGGATCATCGTGCTGTCCGACCGGGGCGCGCAGGCTGGCGGCGGCAGCCCGCAGCCGGGCGCGGCGAGGTCCGTCCCCGATCCTGGCGGGAACGCGGGCTGCGGAGCTGACCGCTACGCGCCGATACCGTCGCTGCTGCTGACCGGGGCGGTGCATCATCACCTCATCGCCGAGCGGACCCGGACGATGGTGGGGCTGGTGGTGGAGTCCGGGGACGCCCGCGAGAGCCACCACATCGCTCTGCTGCTCGGCTACGGCGCGGCGGCCGTCTGCCCGTACCTGGCGATCGAGACGGTCGAGGAGATGGTCCGGCGCGGCGCGCTGCGCGAGGTCAGCGAGAGCACGGCCGGCGCCAACCTGATCAAGGCGCTGGGCAAGGGCGTGCTCAAGATCATGTCGAAGATGGGCGTATCGACTGTCGCCTCCTACACCGGCGCCCAGCTGTTCGAGGCCGTCGGCATCGGCCCCGAGGTCATCGCCGCGTGCTTCGCCGGCACTGCCTCGCCGCTCGGCGGGATCGGATTCGCCGAGATCGCCGCCGAGGTGGAAGGCCGGCATGCCGCCGCCTACCCGCCCCGCGGCGGCCGGCCGCACCTGCGGCTGCCGATCGGCGGAGAGTACCAGTGGCGTCGCGATGGCGAGCCGCACCTGTTCAGCCCCGAGGCCGTGTTCAAGCTGCAGCACGCCACCCGCAGCGGGCAGGCCAGCGTGTTCCGTGACTACACCAGGCTGGTCGACGACCAGTCGGCGAGACTGATGACGCTGCGCGGCCTGCTGCGGATCCGCGGCGTCGACGGGCCGGCCGGCGGCACTGCGGAGGTAGCCGACGGCACTGCGGAGGTAGCCGGCGGCACTGCGGGCGCAGTCGGCGGTGCCGTGCGCGAACCCGTTCCGCTCGCCGAAGTCGAGCCGGTCGCCAGCATCGTCGCCAGGTTCGCCACCGGCGCGATGTCGTACGGCTCGATCTCGGCAGAGGCGCACGAGACCATCGCGATCGCGATGAACCGCCTCGGCGGCCGGTCCAATACCGGGGAAGGCGGCGAGGATGCTCGTCGTTACCAGCCGGACGACAACGGTGACCTGCGCCGCTCGTCGGTCAAGCAGGTCGCCAGCGGCCGGTTCGGGGTCACCAGCGAGTACCTGGTGAACGCCGATGACCTGCAGATCAAGATGGCGCAAGGTGCCAAGCCGGGTGAGGGCGGCCAGTTGCCGGGACACAAGGTGTACCCGTGGATCGCGGCTACCCGGCACTCCACGCCTGGCGTCGGGCTGATCTCGCCGCCGCCGCATCACGACATCTACTCGATCGAGGATCTGGCCCAGCTGATCCACGATCTGAAGAATGCCAATCCGCAGGCGCGGGTGCACGTCAAGCTCGTCGCCGAGATGGGCGTCGGCACCGTGGCCGCCGGAGTGGCCAAGGCCCATTCGGACGTGGTGCTGATCTCCGGTCACGATGGCGGTACCGGCGCCTCGCCGCTCACCAGCATTAAGCACGCGGGCGCGCCGTGGGAACTCGGGCTGGCTGAGACTCAGCAGACGCTGCTGCGCAACGGCCTGCGGGACCGGATCGTGGTGCAGGTCGACGGCCAGCTGAAGACCGGCCGGGACGTGATCATCGCGGCACTGCTGGGCGCCGAGGAGTTCGGCTTCGCGACCGCGCCGCTGGTGGTGGCTGGCTGCGTGCTGATGCGGGTCTGCCACCTGGACACCTGCCCGGTCGGCGTGGCGACCCAGAACCCGGAGTTGCGGGCCAGGTTCACCGGCCGCCCGGAGTTCATCGTGAACTTCTTCGAATTCCTGGCGGAGGAGGTCCGCGAGTACCTGGCGAGGCTCGGCTTCCGGACCCTGGCGGAGGCTGTCGGGCACGCCGAGTTGCTGGACACCGCGGCAGCCGTGAGTCACTGGAAGGCATCCGGACTGGACCTGGAACCGCTGCTGCACGTGCCGCAGGTGCCGCCGGAGGCTGCCAGGCACTGCGTTACCAGCCAGGATCACGGGCTGGACAAAGCGCTGGACAACACGCTGATCCTGCTGGCCGAGGGAGCCCTGACTCACGGCACCCCGGTCCGGCTCGAGCTGCCGGTGCGCAACGTCAACCGGACTGTCGGCACCATGCTCGGCAGCGAGCTGACCAGGCGCTGGGGCGGCGCCGGGCTGCCCGATGACACCATCGAGATCGACCTGGCCGGCTCGGCCGGGCAGTCTCTCGGCGCGTTCCTGCCGAAGGGCGTCACGCTGCGGCTGCACGGCGACGCGAACGACTACCTCGGCAAGGGACTGTCCGGCGGCCGGATCATCGCCGCGCCCGACCCGGCCGCGGTGTTCGCCGCCGAGCGCAACGTGATCGCCGGCAACGTGATCGGCTACGGTGCGACCAGCGGCGAGATGCTGCTGCGCGGGGTAGTGGGCGAGCGGTTCTGCGTCCGCAACTCCGGCGCGACGGCGGTGGCGGAGGGCACCGGCGACCACGGTTGCGAGTACATGACCGGGGGCCGGGTGGTCGTGCTCGGCCCGGTCGGCCGCAACTTCGCGGCCGGCATGTCCGGCGGCATCGCCTACCTGCTCGACCCTGATCCGGCCCGGGTGAACACCCAGATGGCCGATCTGGAACCGGTCACCGGGCAGGATGCCGGCTTCCTGCGCGAGCTGATCGGACGGCATCTGGCGGAGACCGGGTCGGCGGTGGCAGCGGCGCTGCTGGCCGACTGGGCGGCCGCGCTGTCCAGGTTCGCCAGGGTGATGCCGCGCGACTACCGGCGCGCGCTGGCTGCCGCCGCGCTGGCCGAGCGCGACGGTCTGGATGTCAGCGAGGCCGTGATGGCCGCGGCGAACGGCTGAGGGGGCGGCGATGGGTGATCCCAGGGCCTTCCTGACCACGCCGCGGCAGACCCCGGCGCGCCGGCCGGCCGACATCCGCATCAGCGACTGGCGCGAGGTCTACACCGAGTTCGCCGCCGATCAGCTCGAGCGGCAGGCCGGCCGGTGCATGGACTGCGGCATCCCGTTCTGCCACTCGGGCTGCCCGCTCGGCAACATCATCCCAGAATGGAACGACCTGGTGCACTCCGGGAGCTGGCGGGCGGCAGCCGAGCGACTGCATGCGACGAACAACTTCCCCGAGTTCACCGGTCGGCTGTGCCCGGCACCCTGCGAGTCTGCCTGCGTGCTTGGCATCAGCGCCGACCCGGTGACGATCAAGCAGGTAGAGGTGGAGATCATCGACCGGGCCTGGGCCGAAGGCTGGGTGCCGCCGCGCCGTCCGGCACCGGCTGCCCTGGCAGCCGGCCGCAAGGTCGCCGTCATCGGTTCCGGCCCGGCCGGGCTGGCCGCTGCTCAGCAGCTGACCAGGGCCGGGCACGCGGTCACCGTGTTCGAGCGCGCGGACGCGCCCGGCGGGCTGCTGCGGTACGGGATTCCCGAGTTCAAGATGGAGAAGCGGCACCTGGACCGGCGGCTGATCCAGATGCTGGCCGAGGGCACCGAATTCCGCTGCGGTGTCGAGGCTGGCGTCGATGTCAGTGCCGCTGAGCTGCGCCGCGACTATGCCGCGGTCGTGCTGGCTGGGGGCGCCACGATCGCCCGGCAGTTGCCGGTGCCGGGTGCTGAGCTTGCCGGGATCCATCAGGCGATGGAGTACCTGCCGCTGGCCAACCGCGCGGTGGCGGCCGCCGGGGCGGGCGGCGGCCGGGCGGGCGATGGCCGGCAGAGCGCTATGCGGCAAAGCGCCAGGCGGCGGTCCGGCGGGCCCGGCAGCGGGCGGGTGCCGGGCTCGTCCGGGTCGGCGCCGGGCGGGTCCGGGCGGGTTCAGGGCGGGTCCGGGCGGGTTCCGGAGACAGCGATCTCGGCCAGGGGCAGGGCTGTCGTGATCATCGGCGGCGGTGACACCGGTGCGGACTGCCTTGGCACCGCCTTGCGGCAGGGGGCGACCTCGGTCACCCAGCTGGAGATCCTGCCGAGGCCGCCGGCGCAGCGGCCGGCCGGCCAGCCCTGGCCCGTGCACCCGGCGATCTTCCGCGTCTCCAGCGCGCACGAGGAGGGCGGTGAGCGGGTCTACGCGGTGTCCACCCGGCGCTTCATCGGCGACAGCGCGGGCCGGGTATGCGGCCTCGAGCTAGTGGAGGTAGCACCGGCGGCCGGCGGATTCGAGCCGGTGCCCGGCACCGAGCGCGAGCTGCCCTGCGACCTGGTGCTGCTCGCGATGGGCTTCACCGGAGCGCAGCCGGGCCCGCTGACCGACGGGCTGGGCGTGGCTTTCGACGACCGGGGCAACGTGGCCAGGGACAGCGGGTTCGCTACCTCGGTTCCCGGCGTGTTCGTGGCCGGGGACATGGGCCGGGGGCAGTCGCTGATCGTGTGGGCGATCGCCGAGGGCCGCGCCGCCGCCGCCGCGGTCGACGCTTACCTGTGCGGTACGACGTCACTGCCGGCCGCGATCACCCCGGCAGCCGGCCCGCTTCGCTGACCGCTGCTCATCCGCCGATAAGCCGGCATACCACGCCGCCGCGGCGGATCCTGCGGGTAACGTCCAAGCATGCCGCTGGCTTACCTGCCGAGTCCGTCGAGCGCTGTCTGGCACCTAGGCCCGCTGCCGGTGCGCGGTTACGCGCTGTGCATGGTGGCCGGCGTCCTGATGGCGCTCTGGCTTTCCGGCCGACGGTACCGGAAGGCCGGGGGCAGGCCCGGCACCATCCTGGACCTGGCTACTATCGCCGTCCCGGCAGGCCTGATCGGGGCCCGCGTCTTCAGCGTGCTGTCGGACTTCCATCGCTACTTCGGTCCTGGCCGGGACTGGACAGACACGCTGCGCGTGTGGGAAGGCGGCATGGGCATAGCGGGCGCCGTGGCCGCGGGCGCGCTCGCGGCGTGGGCGTACTGCCGCTGGACCGGGCTGGATATCGGTCCGGTTGCCCTGGCCGCGGCTCCGGCGCTGGCGGTCGCCCAGGCGATCTCGGTCTGGGGCAACTGGTTCAGCCAGACGTTGTACGGGCAGCCTTCCGGGCTGCCCTGGGCGGTGGCGATCGGGCCGCAGCACCGGGTCGCCGGATACCAGGCGAGCGCCACCTTCCAGCCGCTGTTTCTCTACGAGTCGGCGCTTGACCTGCTGATCGCGGTCGGGGTCAGTTACCTGATCCACCGGTACCTGCTGACCGGCGGCCGCGCCTTCGCGCTGTACGCGGCGCTGTGGGCGGCCGCGGCGGCAGCGATCGAGATGATCCGGATCGACTACTCGGCGCGCCTGGACGGGCTGCGGTCCAACGTGCTCGCGATGCTGGCCATCCTGGTGCTGGCGATCGGCTACCTGGCCACCGACGCCCGCCGCCGGCGGCGGCGGGCGTCGCTGCAGCGGCAGGAGCCGCCGGCTGCCACCGTTGGCGACTCTCGGCCTTAGTCCCGCATACGGCTGCACCAACCATGATGGGGCACTGCTAGCTGAGTTGCTGGACGGTCGTTCCGGATGGGGTGGTGGCGACTTGGGTGAGTGTGCCTTGGAGGGGGTCGGCGGCGCTGGTGGGGTTGGGGTTTCCGGTGAGGGCCCAGATGTTGCCGTTGGCGTCGAGGAGGTAGAGGGCGGCTGGTCCGGTGGCGTCGCCGGCTGAGGCGATGGCGGGGTAGGCGGCGGCGGTGAGGGCTGGGACGCCGGCGGGGAGGGTGATCTGGGTGGCGTCGCTGCCTTCGGGCGTGATGGTTGCGGCGGTGCCGGTGGTGCTGAGGGTCCAGGTTCCGCTGTCGTCGGAGAACTGGTAGCTGTAGAGGTTGCCGCTGGTGTTGTCGCGGGCCCACAGGACGAGCTGGTTTTGTGGGCCTTCATAGCCGGGCGCGATGAGGGTCATGCTGTTCCAGCCGGTGCCGAGTTCGGCCGGGCTGTTAAGGGCGCCGCCGCCGTTTCCGGGGTAGTACCAGAGGTTTCCGTTCTCGATGGTGAGCAGCCCGGTGGGTGAGGAGGTGCTGGTGTCGGGGTTGCCGACGGCGAGCATCTGGGTCAAGTCCGCCGACGACCAGGAGGTGCCTGATCTGCCCCGAACATTTCGGACAGCGTATTTGTGGTTAATTCATGCCGTGAGCTGGCGTTCCAGATAGTCGTTGCGGACCTGTTGCGGGATCCGATACTGAAGTCCGGAGTGCCTACGCCGTGA
>JAJYUU010000211.1 GCA_021792405.1 Actinomycetes bacterium | reverse complement strand
TGGCGGAGAAGATCCGCGATAACCGTTTCCTGCGGCTGATCAGCAACATGCTGAAAGCCGGGTACCTGGAAGACTGGCAGTATCACAAAACGCTGAGCGGGGCACCGCAAGGAGGCGTGGTTTCGCCTGTCCTTTCCAGCATTTACCTGCATAAGCTGGACGAGTTTGTCGAGACGATTCTCATCCCGCAATACACCCGGGGAGCGTTCAGGAAAAGAAACCCGCAGTACGCTCAGGTGCAGCGCAGGCTGGCGGCCGCGCGGCGCAACGGCGACCGGGCCCTGGCCAGGGAACTGCGGCAGCAGCTGCGGTCCCTGCCGTCCGGGGATCTGCATGATCCCGGCTTCCGCAGGCTGCGCTACTCCCGCTATGCCGACGACCACCTCCTGGGGTTCACCGGTCCCAGGGCCGAAGCCGAGGCCATCAAGGCTCAGCTGGCGGCATTCCTGCGCGACGAGCTCGCGCTGGAGCTCAACGCCGCCAAGACGCTGGTTACCCACGCCCGCACCCGGGCGGCAAGGTATCTCGGCTATGAGATCACCGTCCAGCACGCCGACCGCAAGATCACAGCGGGACAGCGGGCTGCCAACGGAGCGGTCTCATTGCGCGTGCCGCTGGATGTCATCAAAGCCAAGCGCGCGCTCTACCGGCACCATGGCAAGCCATGGCACCGGGCGGCCATGCAGAACCTCGACGATTACGACATCGTCCGGGTCTACGGGGCCGAGTACCGGGGCATCGTCCAGTACTACCTGCTCGCCGGCGACGTCTGGCGGCTCAGCGCCCTGTGCTGGGACGCTCAGACGTCGATGCTGAAAACCCTGGCCGCCAAGCACCAGTCCTCGGTACGGAAGATGGCAGCCCGGCACCGGGCCACCATCACCACGCCGCACGGGCCGCGAACGTGCTACGAGGCCAGGATCGAACGCGACGGCAAGCGACCGCTGGTCGCCCGGTTCGGCGGGATACCTCTCGCGCGCAACAGCAAAGCGGTCATCGCCGACCGCATCCCGGCCCGGCTGCCCACCCCGCGCAAAGAGCTGGTCATCCGGCTGCTGGCGCGCAGGTGCGAGCTATGCGAGGAACCGGCCAGGGTGCTCGTGCACCAGGTCCGCAACCTCGCCAGCCTCGGCACGCCCGGACCAGGCCAGCCCCGGTGGGCACAGGTCATGAGCAGGAAACGGCGCAAGACACTTGTGGTCTGCCAGCCCTGTCACGACCACATCCACCACAGGCGGCCAGCCGCCGCAACGGCGTAAATCACCAGAGAGCCACGTGCGCCGAAAGGCGCCCGCGTGGTTCGGCGGGAGGCCGCGCGGAAAAGGACCAGCCCCCAAGCTGGCACCTCGCCGCGCGGCCCACCCTCTACCGGGCCGACCGGGCCCGCCGGACCCTGCGCGGCATCAGCGAGCAGGTCGCCAAAGCCGAGCAGGCCGTGGCCGGCAAGACCCCGGTGAAGCGGAACCGGTTCGTCCAGCTGTCCGGCGGCACCAAGACGGTGAACCGCGACCTGGAGGCCAAGGCCAGGGAACTGGCCGGGCTGAAGGGCTACATCACCAACCTGGCCGCCTGCCCCGACGGCACCCCGGTCACGGCCGAGTTCGTCATCGGCGCCTACCACCAGCTGTTCCAGATCGAGCGGTCCTTCCGGATGTCCAAGAGCGACCTGCAGGCCCGGCCCGTCTCATGCCGACGTCGGCATGAGACCGGCTATGCCGACGTTCGGATTATGCCGACACTGGTGTGCTGATGCCTGCCCGGCCCGGTTATGCCGCCGCGGAAGTCGGCATAGTCAGGCTCGGGAACGCGCGTGATCCTCCTTCCGTGAGCAACTCTCGGAAGGAGACTGTGATGACAGCAGGTTCTGTCAGGACGCCTGGCCCGCTCGCGGTGCACATGGACGCGCTGCATGACTGGCTCGGGCGCACCGGATGCTCAGCCGAGCGGTCGGTTCGGTGCGAGCACGCGTTTGCCCGTTTCTCAGGGTGGATGGCTGATCGGCATCTCGGGCTGGCCGATCTGGACGGCGACGTGATCGGCGAGTACATCGGGTGCGAGCAGGAGCGCATCGGCAGCACGACCCCGTCAGCGTTTCAGTATCTGCCGATTGCCAGGCGGTATCTAGCGGAGGCCGGCGTGCTGGCACCAGCGCCGCCGGTGGTGCGTAGTCGCGGCGGCGTGCCTCGGCTGCTGATCGGCCCGCTCACCGGCGTGATTTACGACTTGGTCTTCTGGATGAAGGTGCAGGGTTATGCCGTCGGCACGGTGATGTCGGTGGCGGAGACCGCCGCCAGGCTGAGCGCGTGGATGGGGACGGCGGCGCTCACGGTCGGGGATGTCAGCGATGAGCTGCTGGAACGGTTCGTCGCGGCGGAGGCCGCCGGGCCGGTCCGCCATCCGTCTTCGGCTCGCCGCATCGTCACGGTGCGCAAGTACCTGATTGCCTGCGGCATGCTCGGCCAGCCTGCGGTGCCGACGCTGCAGGGGACACCGGTGACGGCTGAGCTTGACGCCTGGGGCGGCTGGCTGACCGGCCGTGGTGTTGGTATCAGGACTGTCGCCGACCAGCGGCGCTGGGCCGGGCCGTTCCTGACAGGTCTGGCCGGCCGGGACGGGCAGGTCGGCTGGGCTCAGGCCAGCTGTGATGAGGCGAACAGGTATGTCGCCGCGCGCGGGCCGGGTTACTCGCTGTCCTCGCGGCGGCATCTGGTGACCGCGGTCCGGTCCCTGCTGCGGTGGGCGTTCGCGACGGGCCGCATCGACTGCCCGGTCTCCGCCGGGGTGCTGCGTCCGCCGCCGCGCCGGCCCGGGCTGCCCCGCGGGCTAGCGCCAGCGCAGGTCCAGGCGATCACCGCTGCCGCCGACACGACCACAGCGGCCGGCGTCCGGGACCTGGCCGTGGTGATGATGTTCTGCCGGCTGGGGTTACGCGCCGGCGAGGTCGCCGGGCTGATGCTCGACGACATCGACTGGGCCGCCGGGCGGCTGAGCGTGATCGGCAAGGCGGCCCGCCGGCTGACGCTGCCGCTGCCCGCTGATGTCGGCGCGGCGCTGGTGGATTACCTGAAAGTCCGCCCGGCCAGCACTGACAGGGCAGTGTTCCTGCGGTCCCGGCCGCCGCTGAACCGGCTGACCCGTCAGGGGATCTCCGACATCGTCGCGCGGCTAGCCGCCCGCGCCGGGCTGGGCATCATCCACGCCCACCGGCTTCGCCATACCGTGGCCACCCGGGTCGTGGCTGCCGGCGGGTCGCTGACCGAGGCCCGTGAACTGCTCGGCCACTCCCGCGCCGACGTCACGGCTAGCTACGCGCGCACCGACCTTGACTCGCTGCGGGCGCTGATGCTGCCGTGGGGACGGATGCCGTCATGAGCACGCTGCGCGAGTCTTTGGATGAGTACCTGGTGATGCGCCGCGCGCTGGGGTTCCAGCCCGGCAAGCTGGAGTACCTGGCCGGCGGGTTCATCGACTGGCTGGCCGAGCGCGGGCAGACCGAATCGTTCACCATCGGCGACGCGGTGACCTGGGCCCGGCTGCCCGCTCAGGCCGATCCGATCTGGTGGGGCATGCGGCTGGGCGCGGTGCGGACGTTCGCGGCCTACCAGAATGCCCGCGACAGCGCCGTGCCGGTCATCCCCGCCGGCTTGCTGCCGGCCACCTCAAACCGCGCCGAACCTTATATCTACGCCCAGCAGGACCTCGATGCCCTGCTCGAAGCCTGCAGCGCGGTCTTCCGGCACGGCTTCGTCGCCGATACCATGCACACCATCGTCGGCTTGCTGGCCGCCACCGGCATGCGGATCGGAGAGGCACTGCGCCTGGCAGTGCCCGACATCACTACTGACAGCGGGCCTGGCGGCGGGCTGCTGCTAGTCCGGGCCAGCAAGCACGGAGCTGACCGGCTCCTGCCAGTAGATGCCTCGACCTTCGCTGCGCTGGCCGCCTACCGGGACCTGCCCGCGCGCCGGCATACCCGGCCCGCACCCGCCGGCCCGCTGTTCGTCACCAGGAACGGCGCCGGCTACCACCGGTCGACCATCGAGGTGTATTTCCAGCGTCTGGTTCGCGCTGCCGGGCTGCAGTCCCGCGGACGGGCCACAGCCCGGCTGCATAGCTTCCGGCACTCGTTCACGACCGGGCATATCGCCGCTGCCTACCGTTCTGGGACCGACGCCCAGCGCGCGCTCACGCTGCTGTCGACGTGGCTGGGACATACCAGCCCGGCCCACACATACTGGTATGTCACCGCAACCCCGGAGCTGATGGCGCTGGCCGCGGGGCGGCTCGCCTCACAGCCCGCCGGCTTTGGCGAGGTGACCCCGCGATGACTCTTCTTGCTCCTGTCCTGCAGCGTTATTTCACGGACTACGCTCACGGCCAGCGAGACCTGAGCCCGAACACGGTCGCCGCCTACCGCGACACATGGCGGCTGCTGATCAAGCACGTGACCGCCACCACGAACGTGCCCGCCGACAAACTCGACCTGGATATGCTCGACGCGCAGGCCGTGTCCGGGTTCCTCGACCACCTGCAGGCCCAGCGCGGTAACAGCGCCAGGACCCGTAACGCCCGGCTCACCGCCATCCGCGCTGTCCTTGCCTTCGCCCTGCCCGATCACCCCGAGCACGCCGGCACGATCACCCGTGTGCTGGCGATCCCGGCCCGGCGCAGCCCCGACCCGGTTCTGCAGTTCCTCACCCTCGAAGAGACAGGCACGCTGCTCGCCGCCACGGACCCCAGCACCTGGACCGGCCGGCGCGACCACGCGCTGCTCACCCTCGCCGTCCAGACCGGGCTGCGGATCAGCGAGCTGACCAGTCTCACCACCAGCGACATTCACCTGGGAACCGGGCCGCACGTCACCTGCCTCGGCAAAGGCCGCCGGCGCCGGGCCACGCCGCTGACACCCGTCACCGTGGCCGTGCTGAACGGCTACCTCACCGAACGCCTCGCTCGCAAAGGAACCGCCCTGTTCCCCGGACCCGCTGGCCAGCACCTGTCCCGCGACGCCCTCGAGCACCGGCTCGCCAGGTACCTGGCGATCGCGGCCGCAACTTGCCCATCGCTCGCCGCCAAACACGTGACGATGCACAGCCTCAGACACTCGGCCGCCATGAACCTGCTGGCAGCCGGGGTCGACATCGCCGTGATCTCGCTCTGGCTCGGGCACCGGCACACCGCCAGTTCCGACGCCTACCTGCACGCCGACATGGCAATCAAGCAAGCGGCCATCGACCGCACCCGCCCGCCCGACATCGCGCCGGGAACCTACCGCCCCGAGCCCCGCATCCTCGCATGGCTCAGCAGCCTGTGACCTTCCCGCCGGTTATGCCGACTTCCGCGGCCGGCATAGCCGGGCCGGGCAGGCATCAGCACACCAGTGTCGGCATAATCCGAACGTCGGCATAGCCCGTCTACCACCGCAAGCGCGAGTCCATCGAAGCCCACCTGTCGGTCGTGTTCGCCGCCCTGGCCGTCAGCCGGTGGATCGAGAACGCCACCGGCTGGTCCATCCGCAGGTTCGTCACCACCGCCCGCCGCTACCGCACCATTCAGATCCAGGCCGGCCCCCGCGTCCTCACCGCCGCCGACCCCTTGCCCGCCGACCTGCACGAGGTCCTGCAGGCGGTCACCACCACCGGCCCCGCCCGCCCCGGAACGTGACCGCCAGCACCGGTCACGATCCCCGGCGAGCCTGCTCCTGCTGCCGTTCCCGTTTCCGCCGCCGCCGCTCAGCCCCGGTCGTGCCCGGCGCATACCCGCCGCGAGCGCGGTAAGCAGCCTGCCGGCACGCATCCGAGCAGTACACCCGCGGCCGGCCCTCCCTGGAGTATGCACGGGGCAGCGGATCCCCGCACTCCTCGCACATCATCAGCACGCCACATAACGTAACGCGCCAGAAGTGCAAATGTGCAGCGTCGCGTCGCTCGCACCCGCATGCCCGGGTCGCCGGACGGACCCGGTCGGCAGCTGGCCCCTGGCCGGCCACGCCAGATAACGTAACGCGCCACCACCGCAAAATTGCATCACGCAATTCGTAACGCGCCACGATGCAGCCCCTCGGTCCCGGTGCCGTGGGCCTTGCGCACTAATTTGAGCGAACTCAGGGCCCGGTCTGCCCTCGTCGTCATTTTTCTTACCGCCAATCCTCGATAAGATGACCAACCGACTGCTGGAGAATTCGTCGTCCCGCGTAGACAGCCTCCGAGTTGGCCACCAGAGTCTGCATGGCCGCAAAGCCCTTGTTGGGCGCCGGTTTTCGTCTCCGGCCGGATACGTAGGCGGAGGCCTTCCTGAAGTACCGCATGTTGGGGTCCTGTTCTGCAGGTGCCTCAATCTTCAGGTCGAGATCTCGTAGCCGACGGCGCATGGCGTACGGCGAGACGACGAAGAGAGCAGCCAGCCGCTGCAGATCGCGAATGTCGGCGCGAATGGCGCGGGCCACCCACAGCTGGGGCATCAGCAGGTTGGCCGCAAAACAGTCGGCCACTTCTTCCATGATCGCTTCACGGTCCTCCTGGTCTGCACCGAGGTTCCGGTAGGCCTGCGCGTAGGTAGATGCGTCGAGGATGTGCTTGAACTCGTGGGCCAGGGTAAAGCGGCGCCGGGTCAGGCTGTCCTTCTTGTTAATCGCGACAAGCCAGTGGCCGTCCTGCCACCCTGAAGCGCCGGACAGTCCGCGGTGGTGCAAGTCACTGTCAACCACCACCCGGATACGGGGTAAACATTCAGGCCGGGCTTGAGTTACCGGCGAACTGCACTGTGTGATCGGTTCCGGGCGTGGTTCAGGTGGCTGCCGGGATGGGTGGTATCCAGGGGTTTCCGGCGAGGGCGTCGCGGATG
>JAJYUU010000210.1 GCA_021792405.1 Actinomycetes bacterium | reverse complement strand
GCGGGCGTGGTCGATCCGGGCGGGATCGGCGCCGGGTTCGGCAGCAGCTTCAGGTCGGTTGCCCGCGCCGCCTTGCCGACCGCGGTCGCTGCCGGGCAGCTTGTCATGCCGTAGTGCGCTGAGCTGCACCCGGCCAGCATGCAGGCGAGCGCGCAGAGCCCGGCAGCGCCAGCTCGCGCAGCAGCAAATCGGCGGGGTCCTGGCCGGCCTGGGCGGCCAGCTGACGGCGATCCTGCGATCGTGGTATGCGGCAACGCTCCCCCCGCCGGGCGACGGCTGAGACTTCCCACGCTGATAGCGCCAGTTCGTTCCCGGCGCCGCTCTGTCTAACCGCGTGACTGCTACCAGCGGGCCGACCGCGGCCGGGTCAGCTGGGCGACCCCACCGCGCGGGGCGCCGACCCCGCCAGCGGACTGTGGTCGAGGTATCTCACCTCATAGACGCGCTCGCTGAACTTCCAGCCGTCGGCGGTACGGCGGTATCGGTCGTGGTAGATGGCGTAGTTCAGCTCCGACCTGCCGTCGCCGAAACGGATGAGCTCGCAGATGTAGGCGCGGCCCGACGCAGTGTCGCCGTCGAGGCGGATCGTACCCGGATGGGTTGTTTGCACGAAATAGTCCAAGGGAGCCTGCATCCGCTCGCTCGCGGCGCGGATCTCCTCCCGGCTGACGGCCTCGGCGCCGACGTGGGGTATCCGCACCGCGCCGTCGTGAGTGAACAGCGACGCGAGACGGTCGTAGTCGCGCAGCATCACCGCGTCGGCGCACTCGCCGCGCAGTGCCTCGATCTCGAGGCGATCAGCGATAGCCTGAAGGTCGATCATCGGTTGCCTCACTGGTCTGTCTTGCGGTGCCTGTACGAATGAGGGGTCCCCGAAGCGCTCACCGCCGGGTGAACACGGCGTGGATGGCGAGGGTGTTGTTCAGCCCGACCGCGCCTGCCGGATTCCAGGTGAGGCCGAAGTCTGCCCTGTTGATGCGGGCCTCGGCGTCGAGACAGATCTCGCTGTCGCCATGGCGCGACACCCCAGCGTGGAAGGACAGCGGCCGGGTACAGCCGCGCACGGTCAGCGTGCCGGTCACGGTGATGCCCTGACCTGACGGCTGGATACCGTCCGCGGCGAAGGTGATGTCCGGCTTGCTGGCGCTGTCGAAGAAGTCAGCCGAGCGCAGGTGCGTATCGCGCCGGCCGTTCTTGGTGTCGATGGACGCCGCGGCCACCGTGACGGTGCCGCTGACGGCGCCATCCGCGCCGACCGTGCCGTTCCCGCTGACTTCGCGAAAGACGCCATTCACCGGAAGCAGGCCCCACAGGCTCCTGGTCGTGAGCCGGATGCTGGACTTGCCGGAATTCAGCACCCATTCCCCGGCCAGTGCCCGGTCGGTCAGCAGAGCCCGCAGCGGCGCTGTCGTGGCTTGCCCTGAAAATGCCTGCATGATTGCCTCCTTGTCGCATCGGCCAGCTTCCGGCCGCGTGGCGGCTGGCCGCTGGGGTCGCGTCTGCCCTCAGCAGTACGACAGCGCAACCCCCCGGAATGTGAGGCGACCCCCTAGCCTCACATTCCGGAGCGCTGTCTTGTCGTACTGGCGAGTACGGACGCGACCGAAGGAGCCGGCGCCATGACCATCCGATCCAGGCAAGGAGGCGACCAGCCCGATCCTGCCCTGGCCGCGATCATGAGCGAGCGACGTCAGCTGATCAATCTCACCTATCGGCTCCTTGGCTCTCTGGCCGAGGCCGAGGACGCCGTCCAGGAGACCTACGCCCGCTGGTACGCCATGTCGGCGCAGCAGCAGGATGCCATCGAATCTCCCGGCGCCTGGCTGACAACGGTCGCCAGCCGCATCTGCCTCAACCTGCTCGGCTCGGCACGGGCCCGGCGCGAGACCTACGTGGGCGAATGGATCCCCGAACCGCTGCCCGACCCTGCCGAGTGGCTCAGCGGGCGGCCCGACGGCGGGGCATCCGACCCGGCCGACCGGGTCACCCTGGATGAGTCGGTCAGCATGGCCTTCCTGGTCGTACTCGACGCGATGACCCCGGCTGAGCGCGTCGCGTTCATCCTGCACGACGTCTTCCGCTACCCCTTCGCCGAGGTAGCCGAGATCACCGGCCGTACCCCGGCGGCATGCCGCCAGCTGGCCTCCTTGGCCCGCCGCCGCGTTCGCGCCGCCCGGGCCACGCCAGCGACCCCCGCGGCCCGGCAGGCCAGCGTCGTCAGGGACTTCAAGCTGGCCTGGGAAGCCAGGGACATCGGCGCGCTCATCAGCCTTCTCGACCCCGACGCCACGGCGATCGCCGACAGCGGCGGCCTCGTAGCCGCCGCGCTGCGCCCAGTCGTGGGCGGCGGGCAAATCGCGCGCTACGCTCTCGAGGTCACCGGCCCGGCACCGGGGATGACGCTCATCGAGCGTACGGTCAACGGCCAGCCGGGCCTGGTGGCTCAGCACGACGGCATCACGCTGGCGGTGTTCGCGTTCCACGTCGCGGGCGACCGGATCACCCGCATCTGGGCAGTACGCAATCCAGACAAGCTACGGACCTGGCTGGCGGGCTGACGCGCGGCGGTCGCGGTCCTGCCAGGACGGGTCGCTGCTATCGTCGGCGGGCGGAAGTCCGGTATCTCGTTATCCGCACGCCGGGCAACCCGGACTACTGGTGGGGCAACTTCCTGCTGTTGAGGGACCTCAAGCACGATTCGGGCAGCGGCTGGCCAGGTTCGCTGCCGAGTTCCCGGACGCGCGCCAGCGCGATCACGCCGCCAGGCGACACGAGGACCCTGGTCATGGTTGCCGACCCCGGCGTGCCTAGCGGCTCGCTCGCCGGACGTCAGCGGTGAGCTGGCTGACCGGCAGCCAGCCGTCGTGCTTCCAGACGATCGCCCCGCTGGCTGAGGTCAGCGCGAACCAGGGCTGGTCCTGCACTCCGTAGCCGTCGGCGAGCCGGCCGGTCGGGTCCAGGGCTACCGGATAGCCCAGCGGCCTGCCGATGCCAGCCAGATAGTCCCGGACCGTCGCCAGCGATGGCTCGGACGCCTCCTCGTCGACGGCAACCAGCGATGGCAGCCCCGTTGCTTGCGCCGCCTGGGCGTACCGGCCCAGGTCGAGCAGCTTCGCCTTGAGGTCGGAGGTCTCGTCGAGCCAGGTGGCAAAGAACAGCACGAGGTGCGGCTTCCCTGGCCCGAGCGTCAGCGATCCGGACGGGAGCGTGTCCAGGTGCACGGTCGTGCTCGGTGACAGGCCCTTGATGTAGGCGAGCGACTGGGTCTTGGCCAGCGGGGGGTGCCCCGGCAGCAGGCTCGACGACTCCTGGGCAAGGATCTGCGCGGCCTGCGTGATGCTCGCGTAGGCCATGGTCGTCAGGTAGAGCTTCCGCTCGCGCCCGCGGGTATCGATGACGAACAGCGCCGGAGTGTGATCGACCAGGCCGTGGACGATCTGGACGTAGATGTTGTAGTCCTTCCAAATCTTCGCTAGCTCCGCTTTCGTACCGGTCAGGAAGTCCCACTGGTTGACCATGCCGTGCGCCCGCGAGTACGCCAGCACGTCGGAGACGCTGGTGGCGGACGGGTTGGCATCGACGCCGAGCAACTGGACCTTGCTGCCCGCCTTGCCAAGCAACTGCTTCGCGGCGAGCATGCTCTGGGTGGTCAGCGGGCAGATCGTGGTGCACTCGGAATCGGTGAAGGCCAGGATCACGACTTTCCCGCGGAAGTCGCTGAGGGACATGCGCTGCCCGAACTGGTTCGTCAGGGTGAAGTTGGGCGCCGGGATGCCGTTCAGCGACGAACCAGGGTCCAGGTCCGGGTTGGCGGCGGCCAGCCGCTGCTGCGCGGCAGCCGACGCAGCTCCCCCGGTACCCGAAGCCGTGGCCGAACCGCAGCCCGCCGCCGCTGTCGCGATGGCAATCGCGCCGACGGCGACCAGCGCGGGGAGAGCGCGGCGGCGCCCGGTCAACCGGCGCCACGACACGGCGTAGTAGAAGAATCGCACGGTTCGATACTGCCACTTCCTGAGGAGTGACCGTTCCATACCGCCCGCGTGCGCCCCTCCCGGACCCAGGTAACGCTGTTCATGCCCGCATCACGGTCCGGCCGCACGAGGGCATAGCAGGTCGTCGCTGCCGGACAGGCCGCCGGGCGACAGTAGGGTTCCGGTCTGTCTGGCATACAAGGGTGACTCCCCGGTCGAATACTGATCCGAGGACGACCCCACAGAACCGGAGCGGTTCAGCCTGGCCGAGGTCAACCGCAAGCTGATCAGGCTCCATGATGCGGAGGAGTGAGGTGGCGCCGCGGGCCATGAACCATGGTGGCGAGCTGTCACTCGCCTCCCGAACTCGGCGACCAAAGCTCGAATCGCAGTGCCCAGATTTAGTTCAGCTAATCCGTTAGCGGCGTCACGCAATCTCGGCCGCGACCGCATCAGCCAGCGCGGCCATGGAGGGAAACTCCCAATCCGGGATAACGGGATCTGGCGGTGCCGGTGTCGCTCCCCAACCCGGCCGCCCCGTCCGGCGATTGATCCACACCGTCGGCAGGCCGGCCTGCCGGGCGGGCACGTGATCATGAAATAGGCTCTGGGCAACGTGCAGCAGCCTGCCGTCCCCGACGCCAAGGCGGGCTGCCACGGCCAGCAGCGTCTCGAAGTTACGCGGCGACGGCTTGTACGAACCGGCATCCTGGGCCGTGATCACCGCGCTGAACCGCACGCCAAGCCGCCCGTTACTCGCGGCAAAAGAGGCCCGGTCCACATTGGACAAGATAATCAGCCTGAACCGCTGGCTCAGCATGGCCAGGGCGTCAGCCGAGTCGGCGAACGCCGGCCAGTCGGGTACTGAGCACGCCAGGCGCCGCGCGTCATCCGGGCCGACCGGGCAGCCAAGTTCGCGACCGAGCGCCCGCATGCTCCGGGCCAGGATCTCCGGATACGGCTCGAGCGGGTGGCCAGCCTCAGCTGCGGCCTCATGCCGGGAGTAGGCGGCGAGCAGGGTTTCCTCATCAAGGTCAAGGCCGACTGACCTCGCCCACGGAGTCAGCATGGCGGCCAGGCCCGCCTCCCAGTCGATCAAGGTCCCGTAACAGTCGAAGCTCAGCGCCTGAAAGTCCGTCAAACGCACGCCCGCATCCCTCCGGTCCCGCGCGGCCGACGCCGCCGCTGCTCGGATTATCCGCCGCGGCTGCCCGGGTACATCCTCCATAGCGGGAACGCCGGATATCCCCCAGCCGCTTCTGCCCGGGCCAGCCAGGCCAGCGGCTGGCCGGATCCGCCCTGACGCCAGTCGCGTACGTTGGGAGTCATGGCGACATCGCACCGCGGCGAAAGGTCCAGCCCGACCATCTTCGTCCTGTTCGGGGCGACCGGTGACCTGGCCAAGCGCATGGTCATCCCGGCCTTCTACCGGCTCGCGCTGGAGGGCCTGCTGCCAGGGCACTGGCGGCTGGTCGGCAATGGCCGCGGGAACGTGGCGCACGAGGACTTCCGCAAGCATGTGCATGACGTGCTCACCGAATTCGGGCCGAAGCCAGAGCCGTCCGACTTTGGCTCGTTTGCCGAGCGGGTGTTCTTCGCGGGCGGCGGCTTCCGCGCCGGCAATCCCGGCAGCATGCTGGATGTCCTGGCCAGGGCGCGCGAGTCGCTCGGCGGCGACCCGCAGTTCGTGCACTATCTCGCCGTGCCGCCCGCCGCGTTCGGCGCGCTCACTGAGTCACTGGGTCGGCACAGCCTGGCGGGCGGCGCGCGGGTGGTCTACGAGAAGCCGTTCGGTACCTCACCGGAGTCGTTCAGCGAACTCGACCGCGTCGTCCGCTCGGTGCTTGACGAGCAGCAGGTCTACCGGATCGATCACTTCCTGGGCAAGGAAGCGACCCAGGATCTGCACGTTCTGCGGTTCGCCAACGGCCTGTTCTCCGGCATGTGGAGCCGGGAGTGCATCGAGTCCGTGCAGATAGACGTACCGGAGAAACTGGGCGTCACCGACCGCGCGGTGTTCTACGACGCGACCGGCGCCGTGCTGGACATGCTCGTGACGCACCTGTTCCAGGTAGCGGCCGAGGTCGCGATGGAACCGCCCGCGAGTCTCCGCCCCGCTGATCTCCAGGCCGCGCGGGAGACGGTGATCAACTGCTTCCGGCCGATCGATCCGGCCGAGGTCGTGCTCGGCCAGTTCTCCGGCTACCGCGACGTCCCCGGCGTCGCGGCAGGGTCCGGCCGGGATACCTTCGTCGCCGCGCGGTTGTGGATCGACAACGACCGCTGGCGGGGCGTGCCGTTCTACCTGCGTACCGGCAAGCGGCTGGCGGCCACGAAGCAGCGGGTCAGCCTCGTCTTGCGCAAACCCGGCCCGCCGCTAGCGGGCGCCCTGCCGGACGACGCCAACGTGCTGTCGTTCTCGCTGGCCGGGGACGGCGAGATCGACCTCTCCCTGGTCGCCAAGAAGCCCGGCCCCGGGCTCGCCCTGGAGAGCGCACGGGCAGCGGTGCCGCTGGCGACGCTGGGCGGCGCCGATCCGCTGCCGCCCTACGTCCGGCTGATCCACGATGTGCTGATCGGCGACCGGTCGCTGTTCACCCGGCCGGACGGACTGGCCGCGGCATGGAAGGCGGCAGGCCCGCTGCTGTCCGGCCCGCCGCCAGTCGTCCCGTACGCAGCCGGCTCGTGGGGGCCGGCTAAGGCGCGGGACCTCATCGCGCCCGGCCGCTGGCTGCTCGGCGAATAGCCAGGTGCCGGATGGCTCAGCGGCCCGGCCTGCGTGATGGCGGGCACGCTGGCACTGCCCGCGGCCGACGCAGGTGGCTGACTATTGCCGCAGCCGGCCGCCACGGCGCACAGCACCCCGATGGCGAGCAGGGCTGTGCCGCCGGCGAC
>JAJYUU010000209.1 GCA_021792405.1 Actinomycetes bacterium | reverse complement strand
GA
Source organism: Actinomycetes bacterium (assembly GCA_021792405.1). Lineage (GTDB taxonomy): Bacteria > Actinomycetota > Actinomycetes > Streptosporangiales > Streptosporangiaceae > JAJYUU01. The sequence continues at coordinate 6,912 of JAJYUU010000209.1, read as the reverse complement.
CTCCTCCTCACCGCCGCGGCGGCGCATGAGCGCGGCGAGCAGCAGCGGGTGCTCGATGAAGCGGTCGCCCCGTTCCCGGCGGCGGCGCATCATGGCGGCGAGCAGTAGCGGGTGCTCGACGATCGACTCCTCCTCACCGCCGCGGCGGCGCATGAGCGCGGCGAGGAGGAGCGGGTGCTCGATGACCGGCTCCTCCTCGTCACGGCGGCGCATGAGCGCGGCGAGCAGCAGCGGGTGCTCGATGAAGCGGTCGCCCCGTTCCCGGCGGCGGCGCATCATGGCGGCGAGCAGCAGCGGGTGCTCGATGCCAGGTCCTTCTTCGTCGTCGCGGCCCATGAGCGTACTAAGGAGCTCTTCTTCGGCGACCTCGGTCATGTATCCTCCTGCGGCGCTTGTCCTGTACACGGAATCCGAGCGGGTAACCGGATAGCTGCCCGCAAGGTGTCTCCTCGACCACCAACATCTGCCCGTGCAGGCGCGCGCTGACATCACCCAGTCCGGGTGAACCTCTTAGCCCCTGGGCCACGCGCCGCGGCAGCGCTAGGCTGGCTGGCGCGACTGGACGGTGGGTGAACCTGGACTGCCGGTTAGCTACCGCTGAGCGACTCCAGGGGTACCGCCGCGTCCTGCAATTCGCTCACGTCGACCGGCACGCTTGCGCGGATCAGCCCCTGGATCGCGTCGGTGACATCCCAGATGTTCACGTTCATGCCGGCCAGCACTCGCCCGCCGGCGCCCAGCCAGAACGCGATGAACTCTCGCCGGCCGACGTCACCGCGGAAGACAACCTGCTCGTAGCCGTCAGGCCCGATGTAGCCGGAATACTCCATGCCCAGGTCGTACTGATCGGTGAAGAAGTACGGCACTGCGTCGTAGCTGACCTCCTGGCCGAGCATTGCCCTGGCCGCCGTCTGCGGCTGGTTGAGCGCATTCGCCCAGTGCTCGACGCGGATGTGCTGGCCGGCCAGCGGGTGGAAGGCGCTCGCTACGTCCCCGGCCGCATAGATGTCCGGATCGGAGGAGCGCAACTGCGCGTCGGTGACGATGCCGTCGCGGACCTCCAGGTCAGCCGCCACGGCGAGTTCGGTGTTCGGAGTGACCCCGACCCCGACGATGACCGCGTCCGCCTCGATGTGGCTGCCGTCGGTAAGGCGGACCCCGCCCGCGCGGCCGGCGGCGCCGGTGACCTCGGCTACCGTAACTCCGAAGTGCTGGTCGACTCCGTGCTCGCGGTGCAGCGTCGCGAATAGCCGCGCGACCTCAGGGCCCAGCGGTCGCAGCAGCGGCAGGTCTGCCGCTTCAAGAAGGCTGACCTCGACGCCGGCCGCTCGCGCGGCAGCGGTGACCTCGAGGCCGATCCAGCCAGCGCCGATGACCGCGATTCGCGACGCTGTCCGCAACGCATCCCTGATCCGGTCGCTGTCGGCGACGCTGCGCAGGTAGAGCACGCCGTCGAGATCGGCACCCGGCACCGGCAGCCGGCGCGGCGATGACCCGGTAGTGATCAGCAGTTTCGAATAGCCGACCCGGCTGCCGTCGTCGAGAGTCACCTGATGCGCCGCGCGGTCGATATCGGTGACGACGGCGCCAAGGCGCAACTCGATATCGGACTGCGCGTACCACTGCCGCGGGTGAACGTAGATCTTCTCTCGCCCGGTTGTGCCGTGCAGGTAGCCCTTGGACAACGGCGGACGCTCATAGGGCAGCTCGTTTTCGGCCCCGATCAGTACGATCCGGCCGTCGAAACCGGATGCCCGCAGCGCCTCGGCGCCCTTGGCCCCAGCCAGGCTGGCCCCGACGATGAGATAGGTCATGTCCATGGCTTCATCGTATGGAGTCAGTGTGCGCCCGGCGGGTTAGGTGCGGAGCGACCAATGCGCTGCTTCCGCTGTCCGCCATCCGGCTGATGCTCACGCTTACGCGGCGACGGGCACGGTGATCAGCCCGGGAACCGGGACGCCGGTGCGAAGGGCGTCGGCAATGGTCCCCAGAACCCGGCTCGGCTCCGTCCGGACCTGCCGCGGCGTGACGTGGATGACGCGGATCCCCGCTGCGCGGAGCCTGCCATCGCGGGCCATCGTGGCTTCCCAGTCGTCGGGTGACAGGTGCCATTCACGCGAGTCGATCTCGACCGCCAGCGCCTGGTCGGGCCACCATGCGTCCGGCCTGGCCAGCATGACGCCGTCGAGGATGAGCTCGGGGTTGAAGATCGGTTGCGGCAGTCCTGAGCCCCTGATCAGGTCCCGGAAGTCGGCTTCGGCAGGTGACCTTATCCCGTCGGCTACCTCGGCAAGAACCGATCTGAAGAGCGCTGAGCCGCGGACTGGGCCTGCCGCCAGCTCGGCGGCGAGCCCGGCGATTGTGCACCTGCCCTGCTGGACAGCGCTTGCGACGATGGCACGCACCTGCGACCTTGTGGTTAAGCCGAGGACCGTGTCTGCGACTGCTCTGGCCGGAGCGACGTACCTGATCGCCAGGTCGCGAGCCTGCGCGTCCGGCAGCCGGCAGGTCCGGTGGATAGCCACGAAGGCGCAGCTGGGGCACAGCCGGCTGGCGGGCACCAGTACGTCAATCAGGCGTGTCGCGGGAGCGCGGAGCTCATAGTGCCGTAACGCCGCTGGCCCGGTGATGACGCTCGCGCGTCCCGCATACAGCAGCGCCGCCGTCTGCAGTTGCTCGGTCGTCGGCTCCCCGGTGGACATCAGGTAGACGCGCGGCAGCAGCCGCCGCCACGGCCCGCCTGGCCGGTAGCGGTGCCTCAGCCCGGCAGGCGTGAAGCCGATCGCCAGCGCCTGAGCGCTCGAGACGACACCCCGCTGATAGGCGGCGAGCCAGTCGACCTCACGGTCATCGGGAATCACGGGTCGACGGTGGCAGCTGCCACCGACAAAACGGAGACCCACCGCGGTGCCAGCCACCGTGGATGTTGGGTTTCTGCTGCTATAGCGACAGAAACCCAACATTCACCTGCAGCGAAACCCACATGAAAGGTACTAAACGGAACGCGCAATTCCGCTCGGCCCGGCTGCCGGCACGCGCAGCACTCGCAAATCAGGCAAACCGCCCGCCAGTGAACGTGAACGTCGAGGCGGGCCGCGGAGCGGGGACCCAGCGGCCGGCGGATCAACCGCGCGTTCCCGGCAGAATCAGGCATGGCACGCCGACAGCTTCCGGCGTTAGCATTACCAACCAGTAACGTGCTTTCCTGACGCCGGAGGGAGCAGCAGATGTCTGTCGCTGAAGATCGGCTGGCCCGGATCGAGGCTGTGGACCTGGCCGGGCTTGCCCGCGCTGACATCGACGACGTGATCGAGTACGTTCACGTCCCGACCGCGCGGCTGCCGGAGTGGCTGAGCCTCTACGACCGGTACCTGAGGCAGCGCTGGAACGTCAATGACCTCGACTTCGGCGCGGACAAGTCCGACTGGGCGGAGCGGATGAATGACGATTCGCGTAATTCATTCCTCTCCATTGCGTCCGGCTTCCACCACGGGGAACGGCAGGTTGCGGTCGAGCTCGCGCCGCTGCTTTTCGGCGTGCCGGAGGACTACAAGATCTTCCTGACCAGTCACCTGGAGGACGAGGCCAGGCACACGGTGTTCTTCGACCGCTTCTACCGAGAGGTCGTCGGCCTCGAAGGCGACGGCATCATGGACATCCTGGACGCCTCCTGGCCCTACATCCAGGAAACCTTCGTCGGGCCGTTCGGCCTGCTCGCTTACCTGACCGACGACCTGCGCCGGGATCCGTACAACAAGCACCTGCAGATGAAGTACGCGACCTGCTACGTCATCTGGATCGAAGGCGTGCTGGCGCTGTCGGTCATGAAGATCACGCTGAACTACGCGCGTGATTACAAGGTGCTGCCGGGCTTCTACACCGGCTTCACCGCCACCTGCCGCGACGAGGCGCGGCACGTCCAGGGCGGCCTGCGGTTCGTGCGCGAGTTGCTGACGCAGGACCCGGCCTACGTCAAGGACCTCCTGGATACCCTGCGGACGCTGCTGACGATGAGCGCCGCGAGGTCCAGCTACATCTATTACGAGCCGCTCGGCTGGTCCGATGACCGGGTCACCGAGCTGTTCATGAGCCAGCTCAACCGCAAGCTCGCGATGGTCGGCGTGACGCTGCCGCCGGACATGCAGGAAATGCTGTCGCAGACCAAGCCGACCCTGGCAGGAGGCTGACGTGGCCCGGTTCATGACTTCGGGCTGGGCGCAGGATGTTCAGCGAGTCTTCAACGGGTGGCCGGACGCCGACCGGAAGGCCAGCAAGCTGCAAGACTTCTGGGACTGGATCGACATGATCAGCCCGTTCGTGACCGGCCGCCTGGCCCTGACCGTCCGCGACCTGCCAGCCGGCGGCGAGGGCGACACCCTCGTGCTGGACTTCCAGGCCGGCAAGGTCACCGCGGCATCCGTGCGGGAACGGGCCGAGGCGGAGGCCGATGCCGTCTTCCTGCTCGCGGGCGGCTTCGCCGACTGGCAGGACATGCTGGGCGGCTATGACGTCGGCAAGATGGTGATGTACCGGCGGCTGATGCTGGAGAAGGGCGACACGCTGATGTTCTTCACGGCGGCGTTCTTCTGGACCGAGCTGCTCGCCGCCATCCAGTCGATCCCGGTCGAGGTTCCCGAGCCTGCGTAGGCCTGGTGAGTTTGGCCGACCCGCGAGCTGGGCCGGCGGCGGGCAGGCAGGGCGGCGAAGCTGGTGTCCTGGCGGAACTGGCCGCCTGACTCCTGCCCGAGCAGCTCCCGGCTCACGCTAGCCTCGAACTCAAGGTCGCGTCGCCGTCGGTCGGGGAGCCACCCCACAGCAGGGCCGGGTGCCCGCCCGGCCGCAGCCAGCGCAGCACCCGCTCCGCGACCGCCGCGCGGCGGAGCCGGTGAAACGCGTTCCCGATCACGACGAGGTCGAATGATCGTTCCGGGGCGGTCAGGTCCTCGGCTGCCGCGATTTCGAACTCCCAGTGCGGCGGGCCGGGCAGCGTCGCGGCTTTTAGCCGGACCACGCTGATCACTTCCGGCTCCTGGTGGCGCCCTCGGGTGTCCTCCGGGACGCACCAAGTTCTCTGATGTCCCTACCATGGACCCGTGTCCCCCGATCCTGCTGACGTTGCGGCTGGCGACGTCCCGCCGGAGCGCGTCGATGCCGGCCCGGTCGTGGTGCGCAGGCTGCGCGCCAGCGACGCGGGTGCCATAGCCGCCGCGGTCGGCGCCAGCCTTGAGTACCTGCAGCCCTGGATGCCGTGGGCGACGCCATCGGCAGCTGACCGCGGTACCCAGCTCGCCAGGGTGGCGGAGGCGGACCAGCGCTGGGAATCCGGCATCAGTTACACCTACTCGGTCCTGACCGCGGAGACCGGTACCCTCGTCGGGGAGGCTGCGCTGCACCGGCGTGTCGGCGACGGCAGCGTCGAGCTCGGTTACTGGATCGCTGCCGGGCAGTCAGGCCGCGGTTACGGCACGTCCGCGAGCGCGGCCCTGACCTCGGTGGCGCTCAGCCTATCCGGGGTGAACCGGGTCGAGATTCACTGCGACGCGGCTAACGCCGGGAGTGCGGCGGTGGCTCGCAGGCTGGGCTACCGGCTCGACCGGATCGAGGAACGGCGCCCGGAGGCGCCGGGTGAGAGCGGGCGGCTGATGATCTGGGTCCTGGACCGGGCCGCATCGGGGTGACCGCGCCTTCTGCGCTCGGCTAACGTTCACAGCGTGTGCTTGCTGATCGTGATGTCCGGCATCGTCCCGGACGCACCGCTGATAGTTGCGGCCAACCGGGATGAACGGCTTGACCGTCCTGCGGTGCCCGTCATGGTGCTGCGCGAAGCCGGGCCGCGGATCCTCGGTGGCCGGGACCTGCTGGCTGGCGGGACCTGGCTGGCTGTCAATGAGCACGGCGTGGTTGCCGGGCTGACCAACCAGCCGTCGTTCAACGGGCGTGACCCGGCCAAGCGGTCCCGCGGTGAGCTGCCGCTGGCCTTTGCCAGCTGGACCAGCGCAGCGCTGGCCGTGGGCGAAGTCTGCGCGGCGCTCGACCCGGCGAGCTATAACCCGTGCTGGCTGCTGGTCGGTGACCGGGAGGCGCTGTTCTTCATCGAGATCGGCGGGTCGGGCAGGGCGCATGTCGAGGAGCTTGGCCCTGGGCTGCACGTCCTGGAGAACGCGGCGCTGCAGCCGTCCTCGGAGAAAGCGGCGTTCGTCGCCGGACTGGTGACGCGCGCGCTGTCCGCCGACCACGCTGCCGGTGCTGCCGGTGCTGCCGGTGCTGCGAGTGCCGTCACCGCGCTCGAGGGGGTGCTGTGCGATCACCGGCCGGCCATCGGCGAGTTGCGGACCGACTCGGCGGGCGTGGTCCGGCTGCCGGCGCTCTCTGCAGCCTGCGTCCACGCCGAGGGCTACGGCACTCGGTCGGCAATGACCGTCAGCGTGCCGGTCTCCGGGTTGCCATCGGTTCGGGTGGCCGGCGGGCGCCCGTGCGAGCACGATCTGCGGGACGTGACAGGCATGTGGGCCGCACCGCACGCGGACGCAGTACGGGCGGGGAGCTAGCGCTCCCCGCCCGTCTGCTTGCCGGTCATGGCGGGCCGGCCGGGCCGGCCGGCCCGACCATGACCGGTTAAGAGGTGTAGCTGTAATTGACCGAGTTACTCGGGCCGTAACTGGTGAGGTCACTCTCGATCGTTGTGACGGTCACCGGCACGGTGGTGTTCGCGGTGCCGGGCGGCACCGTGACGATGATCTCGTTGGTGGCCCCGCAGTCGAGGATCGCCTGCGCGTTGCTGAACTTCTCGGCCGCCGTAGTTCCGAAGAACACGCCGGTCACGCAGCCCAGGTTCTGGCCGGTAATGGTGATGGTGTTACCGCCCGCCGCTGGCCCGGAACTTGGCGTGACCGCCGTGATGACCGGGTTGCC
>JAJYUU010000208.1 GCA_021792405.1 Actinomycetes bacterium | reverse complement strand
CTGATGGTGGCGCCGGCGCGGCGCGGCGCGCCGTGCCCCGCCCGGCTGGCCCGCCGCGCCGCCGGCCGCCCTGTCGGCGGCCAGTCCCTTGGCAAGCACTGCGCTGGCCACCGCTACCAGGTACAGCACGAACGGGCAGAGCAATAGGTCGTAACCGACAGTCGCGGGCAGTATCGCGCGGATCTCTGCGGAGCTGACCTGCGCTGGTTCGAGCGCGAGCCCGAGAACAGCCGCCAGCACCTCGGCCGCCACCACCACGAAGGCCATGCCGGCCGCGGACCGCAGCGACGAGCTGCGCGCGCCGCCGCCCAGCCGCCCGGCCGCCCAGCCTGCCAGGCAGAACACCAGTGCGTACTGGCCGATCACCGGGCTCCCCGGCGGGGCTATATCCAGGCACAGGCCGGCCCCGAAGCCGATGACCGCGCCCCACAGCGGGCCCTGCGCCACGGCAAGCGCCGCAACCAAGACGAGGACGACGTCCGGAACGCCGCCGCCGGGCAGTCGCAGTCCGTCCACCACGGTGAGCTGCACCATGATGGCGGCGATGACCAGCACTGGGGCGAGCCAGGCTTTGCGCACGTCAGCCTCCCGGTTTCAGGCCGGGCGACGATCCGGCTTTCGGCGTTCCCGGCTTGGCAGTGACCGTCACGGTGACCGTTGGCCCTGGATGCGGGAGCGGGGGCAGCGCGGAGAAGCGCGGGTTGTGCCTGGGCGGCACGATGACCACTGCGACGACCCCGAGCGCGGAGAAGTCGACGAACGGGCGGACGTCGGCCGCCTCGGTGAGTGCGCCGTTCACGGTCAGCAGCTTGGTGATCACGCCGATGGGCACGCCGGGCACGAACGGTCGATCGTTAACCGAAGCCGCGGTCACGAGCTCCTCGCCCGGCTTCAGCACCGCTGCGGAACTCAGCATCTGCAGGTGCAACAGGCCGTCGCCGGATGCGGTCACGCCAAGGCCGGTCACCGAGCCAAGCTGGCCGCTCGGCGCGACCTGCGCGCCGACCGCTACGGCCGGCGAGTCAGCCAGCAAGACCGCCGCGGTAGTCGCCGTGACCGAGGTCACCTGGCCTACCAGGCCGTCACCGTTCAGCACGGTCTCGCCCGCGGTGACGCCGTCACTGCTGCCCACGTCGATCGTGACAGTCTGCTGGTAGCCGGTGCCGACCGCGACCACGCTGGCCGCCACCACCCGGTACTGCGCGGCGCCGGCCAGCAGCAGCAGCTTGCGCAGCTGCCGCAGGTCTGACTGACTGAGCTGCTCGCCGCTCAGTTCCGCGCGCAGCTTGTCCACCTGCGCCTGCAGGCTCTGCACCTGGCTCGCGGATGAGCTTCCGCCGGAGAAGAAGCGCGCCACCGCGCCCGCGGCGCGTTCAGCCCCGCCGAACACCGCTCCGCCGGCGCTGCGCACCGCCCGCAGCGCCGAGTTCGAGCCTCCGGTGAAGTTCAGCGCGATGAGCGACACGGCAGCCACCACCAACACGACGAGGACCACGCGAGTCCGCCGTGTCTCCCGCACTTCGATCACCTCGCCTGCGCCCGCCCGTCACCTTCGTCTGCTGCCAGTGGGGGGCGCGACCCCCCGACCCCGGCTAGCGCCTGGCCTCGGGCACGAGCACCTGCTGCAGTGTGTCGAAGTCCTCCACGCACTTACCGGTGCCGAGCGCAACCGAGTCGAGCGGATTGTCGGTGAGATGGATCGGCATCCCGGTCTCCTCGCGCAGCCGCTCGTCCAGCCCGCGCAGCAAAGCCCCGCCGCCGGTGAGCGCGATACCCCGGTCCATGACATCGCCGGCCAGTTCGGGCGGGCACCTGTCGAGTGTGGTCTTGACCGCGTCGATGATCACAGACAACGGTTCCTCGATTGCCCGCCGGATCTCTTCGGCGGAGATCACGATGGTCTTCGGCAAGCCGCTGACCAGGTCCCGGCCGCGGATCTCGGCATTCGGCTCGTCATTGGACGGGTATGCCGAGCCGAGCGAGATCTTGATTTCCTCAGCGGTGCGCTCGCCGAGCATGAGCGAGTACTCCTTCTTGCCGAAATTAATGATCGCCTGGTCGAGTTCATCGCCGCCGACCCGGATCGACTGCGCCGTCACGATCCCGCCTAGGGAGATGACCGCTACCTCGGTAGTGCCGCCGCCGATGTCGACCACCATATTCCCGGTCGGCTCGTTGACCGGGAGGCCGGCTCCGATCGCCGCAGCCATCGGCTCCTCGATGATGTAGACGCGGCGCGCGCCTGCCTGGTGACCGGCTTCCTTGACCGCGCTCTGCTCGACCCCGGTGATGCCGCTCGGCACCGCGATCACGATGCGCGGTTTAGCCAGGTGGCTGCTCCGGTGCACCTTCTGGATGAAGTACCGCAGCATCCGCTCGGTCACGTCGAAGTCGGCGATGACACCGTCCTTCAGCGGCCGGATTGCGATGATGTTACCGGGGGTCCGGCCGATCATCCGCTTGGCCTCGACGCCTACCGCGACTATCTGGCCGGTATTGGTATTCAGCGCGACGACCGACGGCTCATTCAGGACGATGCCGCGGCCGCGAACATAGACCAGGGTGTTCGCGGTGCCGAGGTCAACAGCCATGTCGCGGCCCAGAAAGGCCATCGCGTTGCTCATGGAGAACAAGTACCTTCCAGCCAGATCCTGCCAGCTAATACCGCATCGTCCCGTACTGCGCGCGCCGGCACGCTAGTTTCGCGCCAGCCGGCGGTTCCGCCGCGCGCCTGTCCCGTCCGGCAGCAGCCCGACGAGCGTCAGATGCCCATCGGCCGGCCAGCCGGACTGCACCCGGCCTGCACGGAACGATCTGTTCGCTCGATCCAACGCGGTGCCGCTGCCGATAGTGCCAACGGCAGGAATCCCTGGTCAGGTATTTGCCCTGCGACTGCCGCTATCAGTGACAGGCTGCTTGCGCAAAGTGACGCTAAGGGCGCGCGACGCAGCCACCACCTTGAAGCCTACATGCCGGTTCTGCTGGCCTTCCGGGGGGCATGGGGCTTGGCCTGCGCTTTGGCAATCAGTGACCCGCGGCGTGCTCAACGCGATAGCCAAGCCAGATTCCGACGGCCCACAATGCCGCGAAAATGCCACCGAGGAAATACATCACCGGCACGACAGAGCCCGATGCTATGGCAAACACTTGCAGCAGGCTCCCGCCGAGCAGCGTGAGCCGCAGCGCGCGGCGCGCGAGCACGGCCAGGACCACCGCGGCAGCCGCAGCGATCCCGCCGGTCAGCACGGCGACGTGCGGCGCCAGGTGGTCGATCTGCACCGCGACCGGAATTGCCAGGCCGACGACGATGGCCTCCATGATCAGGACGGTCGCGCACAGCCGCTTCACTCGAATCCGCCCGTCCAACCGGGCCGGGCCGGCCTCGGGTCGCCCGGCACTTGCCCGTTCCCGGTTCGGTCGAGAAGCAGGGCGCGAGCGTCCCCGGCGGTGATCACCGAACCGGTGATGAGCACTCCCGCCTTTCCCGGCCCGCCCTCGGCTATGGCGTCTGCCTCGTCGGCGAGAGTGACCGCCAGTTCGATCGCGTCATCCAGGCGGTCGGCGATCGTGACCCGGTCGGGCCCGAACACGGTGGCAGCCACCTCGCCGAGTGCCGCAGGCGCCATCGAACGGGCCGCGGAGTTGGCCGTGACGACCAGGTGGTCCACGACGGGCTCGAGCTCATCCAGGACACCGGCAACGTCCTTGTCCTCAGCTATCGCGATGATCCCGGTCAGGTCGCTGAAGCTGAAGGCCTCCGTGACCGCCGCGACGCAGGCGGCCATCCCGCCGGGATTGTGCGCCGCGTCCACGATCACCACCGGGCTGCGCCGGACGATCTCCAGCCGGCCGGGCGAGCTCATCGTGGCCACCGCTCGCCGGATGATGCCTGCGTCGAGCGCGGACGGCTCGCCGTCCCCCGGGCCGGACTCGGCTGGCGTGCGCGCGAAAGCCTCGACGGCGGCGATCGCGCACGCCAGGTTCCCGGCCTGGTGCGGGCCGAACAGCGGCAGGTAGAGGTCCGGGTAATCACCCAGCAGGCCGCGGATGTCCACCTGCTGACCGCCAACGGCGAGTTCCCGGCCGACAACGCCGAACTCCAGTCCTTCCCTTGCCACGGTCGCGCCGACCTCGGCGGCCCGGCGCAGCAGGACCTCGGCCGCGGCGGGCGGCTGCTGCGCCAGCACGGCGATGGCACCCGGCTTGATGATGCCGGCCTTGTCCGTCGCGATCTCGGCCACCGTCGAGCCCAGGTAGCGCACGTGGTCGATAGAGATCGGCGTCACCACCGCGACCGCTCCGTCGGCGACGTTGGTGTTGTCCCATGTGCCGCCCATGCCGACCTCGAGCACGCAGACGTCGACCGGAGCGTCGGCGAACACCGCGAAGGCCATGCCGGTGAGTACCTCGAAGAACGACAGCGGTACCTCGTGAGCGGCGTCAACGAGGTCCAGATACGGCTTGATCTCGTCGTAGGCACCGGCGAACCGTTCAGCATCCAGCGGCTGCCCGTCGACGCAGATGCGCTCGCCGACGTACGACAGGTGCGGGCTGGTGAACAGGCCGGTCCGCAGCCCGCGGGCGCGCAGCAGCGCCTCGATCATCCGGGATGTCGAGGTCTTGCCGTTGGTACCGGTCACGTGGATCACCGGGTATGCCCGCTGCGGGTCACCCAGCAGCCTCACCAGGGCAGTGATCCGCTCGAGCGAGGGATCGACCGCGTGCTCGGGCCGCCGGGCGAAGATCTGCTTCTCGATCTCGCGCAGCCGGTCAGAATGGTTAGCCGCCATACCGCGATCAGCCCGGCTCATCGGCACCGCTAGCGGTGCCGGCCGAGGCAGCGGTGCCGGCCGAGGCAGCGGTGCCGGCCGAGGCAGCGGTGCCGGCCGAGGCAGCGGTGCCGGCCGCCGTGCCGGACAGGGCGGCAATCCGCTCGGTGAGCCGCGCCACCTCCTGCTGCGCGGCCGCAAGCCGGGACCGGTTCTTGTCGACCACGGCAGCCGGGGCCCGCTCCACGAAGTCGGCATTCGCCAGCTTCAGCTCGGTGCCGTCGACCTCGGCTTGGGCCGCCGCCAGGTCCTTGGCCAGCCGCTTCCGCTCTGCCTCGACGTCAAGGCGTGCCGCGGTGTCCACCTCAATCGTCACGTCCTGCGCCTCCAGCGTCGCTGTCGGCGAGAAGCCCGGCCCGGGCTCGGCCAGCCGCAGCAGCGCGCGGATTCTCGCCTCATGAGCCGCCAGCGGGGTAGCGCCGATGCCGGTCAGCCGGGCTGGCACCTGCTGCCCTGGCCGTAGGCCCTGGTCAGACCGGAACCTGCGCACTTCGGTGGCCAGTCGCATGAGCGCGGAGATCTCCGTCTCGGCCGCGTGGTCGGTCGCCAGGGCCGGGAGCGGGTCGGTCACGCCGTCGGCCACCTGGCCCGGCCACCGGGCGACGACCACGGATTCACCGCCGGTCAGCGCGGTCCACAGTTCCTCGGTGACGAAAGGCAGCAGCGGGTGGATCAGCCGCAGCAGCCGGTCGAGCACCTCGGCCAGCACCCGCCGGGTGACGCTGGCCGCGCTGTCGTCCGGCCCGTCGCCGGTCCCCCCGTCGCCGGTCCCCCCGTCGCCGGTCCGCCCGTCGCCGGTCAGGACGGGCTTGGCCAGCTCGAGGTACCAGTCGCAGACTTCGTCCCAGGCGAAGTGGTACAGCGCATCAGCCGCCTTGGCGAACTCGAACTGCTCGAACAGCGCGTCGACCTCGGCCGTGACCGTGGCCAGCCGGGACAGGATCCACCGGTCCACCGCGGTGAGACTCTCCGGCGGCGGCAGGCCGCCCGCGAGCCAGTCGCCTGCACCGTGGCCAGCGGAATCCCCGCGAACGCCGTTCAGCTGCGCGAACCGGACCGCGTTCCAGAGCTTGTTACAGAAGTTGCGCGCGCCGGCCACCCAGTCCTCGCTGACCGCCACATCGCCGCCTGGCGTAGCGCCCCTGGCCAGCGTGAAGCGGGTGGCGTCGGCGCCGAACCGGTCGATCCAGTCCAGCGGGTCGACCGTGTTGCCGCGCGTCTTGGACATCTTCTTACCGAACTGGTCGCGGACCAGGCCATGCAGCGCTACCTGCCGGAATGGCACGGCGTCTGCCGGCGGGCGGCCAGCCATCGCATACAAGCCGAACAGCATCATCCTGGCTACCCAGAAGAACAGGATGTCGTAGCCGGTGACCAGCACGCTGGTCGGATAGAACGCGCGCAGATCCGGGGTATCGTCTGGCCAGCCCAGCGTGGAGAACGGCCACAGCCCCGACGAGAACCAGGTGTCCAGCACGTCCGGGTCCTGCCGCCAGCCCTCTCCGGACGGGATCGGGTCGCCCGGCCCGACGCAGGCCACCTCGCCGTCCGGGCCGTACCAGATCGGGATCCGGTGGCCCCACCACAGCTGGCGGCTGATGCACCAGTCGTGCATGTCATCGACCCAGTCGAAGTACCGGGCGGCCATCTCCTGCGGGTAGATCCGCACCCGGCCGTCCCGCACGGCATCGCCGGCGGCCTTCGCCAGCGGCCCGACCTTCACGAACCACTGCAGCGAGAGCCGGGGCTCAACCGTGGTGCCACAGCGCGAGCAATGCCCCACCGCGTGCACGTAAGGACGCCGCTCGGCGACCACGCGGCCGTCAGCGCGCAGGGCCGCAAGCACGGCGGGGCGTGCCTCGAACCGGTCGAGGCCCTGGAACGGGCCAGCCGCCGTTACCACGCCCCGCTCGTCCATGATGACCAGGCTCGGCAGGTCGTGCCGACGGCCGATCTCGAAGTCGTCCGGGTCGTGCGCCGGGGTCACTTTCACCGCCCCGGTGCCGAACTCCGGATCCACGTGCGGGTCGGCAACGATCGGGATGCGGCGGCCGGTCAGCGGCAGCTCGATCTGGAGGCCAACCAGGTGACCGTACCGCGGATCGTCCGGGTGCACCGCAACGGCGGTGTCGCCGAGCATGGTTTCCACCCGCGTGGTCGCGACCACAATCTGGCTGTCGC
>JAJYUU010000207.1 GCA_021792405.1 Actinomycetes bacterium | reverse complement strand
GTCATCGAGCGGCACGCCGATCCTGCGGAGCCGTTCGCCGCGCTGGCCTTCAAGATCATGTCAGACCAGCACCTCGGCAAGCTGACCTACATTCGCGTCTACTCCGGCAAGCTCGATGCCGGCACCCAGGTGCTGAACTCGACCAAGGGCCGCAAGGAGCGGATCGGGAAGATCTACCAGATGCACGCGAACAAGCGCGAGGAGCGCCCGTCCGCGACGGCTGGCCAGATCGTCGCCGTGATGGGGCTCAAGGACACCACGACCGGCGACACGCTGAGCGATCCGAGCCAGCAGGTCATCCTGGAGTCGATGACATTCCCGGCGCCGGTCATCAACGTGGCGATCGAGCCCAAGACCAAGGGCGACCAGGACAAGCTCGGCACTGCCATCCAGCGGCTGGCGGAGGAGGACCCGACCTTCCAGGTCAGGACCGATGAGGAGACCGGCCAGACGATCATCTCGGGCATGGGCGAGCTGCACCTGGAAGTGCTGGTCGACCGGATGCGGCGGGAGTTCAAGGTCGAGGCCAACATCGGCCGGCCGCAGGTCGCCTACCGCGAGACCATCCGCAAGAAGGTCGTGAAGGTCGAGTACACCCACAAGAAGCAGACCGGTGGCTCCGGTCAGTTCGCCCGGGTGTTCATCGACCTTGAGCCGACCGGCGGCGACGGCGGCGGCTACGAGTTCGAGAACAAGGTCACCGGCGGCCGCGTGCCGCGCGAGTACATCCCGTCGGTCGACGCCGGCTGTCAGGAGGCCGCGGAGTTCGGCGTGCTGGCCGGGTACCCGATGGTAGACGTCAAGGTCACGCTGACCGACGGCGCTTACCACGAAGTGGACTCGTCCGAGCTGGCCTTCAAGATCGCCGGATCGATGGCGTTCAAGAAGGCGGCCAGCCATGCCGACCCCGTTCTGCTCGAGCCGATGATGGCCGTCGAGGTGCGGACACCCGACGACTACATGGGCGACGTTATCGGCGACCTCAACAGCCGCCGCGGCCAGATCCAGGCCATGGAGGAGAGGTCAGGGGTGCGGGTCGTCAAGGCCCTTGTCCCGCTGTCTGAGATGTTCGGCTACGTGGGGGACCTGCGCAGCCGGACACAGGGGCGGGCGGATTACAGCATGCAGTTCGACTCGTATGCCGAGGTTCCGCCCAGCATCGCCAAGGAGATCGTCGCCAAGGCACGCGGCGAATAGTCAGAAGTTAACGACGGAGAACCAAGCAGCGCGCGTGAGCGCCTGGCCCCACCCCGCGGTGGGGAAACGATCGCAACGAGGAGACAGCAGTGGCGAAGGCGAAGTTCGAGCGGACCAAGCCGCACGTCAACATCGGCACCATCGGTCATATCGACCACGGCAAGACGACGCTGACCGCGGCAATCACCAAGGTGCTGCACGACAAGTACCCGACCCTGAATCCCTTCCGCCCGTTCGACTCGATCGACAACGCGAAGGAAGAGAAGGAGCGCGGGATCACCATCGCGATCTCGCACGTGGAGTACCAGACCGACAAGCGACACTACGCGCACGTCGACTGCCCGGGGCACGCCGACTACATCAAGAACATGATCACCGGCGCCGCCCAGATGGACGGCGCGATCCTGGTGGTCGCGGCAACTGACGGGCCGATGCCGCAGACCCGTGAGCATGTGCTGCTGGCCCGCCAGGTTGGCGTGCCGTACATCGTGGTCGCGCTGAACAAGGCAGACATGGTCGACGACGAGGAGATCCTGGAGCTTGTCGAGCTCGAGGTGCGCGAGCTGCTGAGCTCGTACGAGTTCCCCGGCGACGACGTGCCGGTGGTCCGGGTATCGGCGCTGAAGGCGCTCGAGGGCGACGCCGAGTGGGGCGAGAAGGTCGTCGAGCTGATCAGCGCGTGCGACGACAACATCCCGGAGCCGACCAGGGACACCGACAAGCCGTTCCTGATGCCGGTCGAGGACGTGTTCTCGATCACCGGCCGCGGCACCGTGGTGACCGGCCGGATCGAGCGCGGCGTCATCCACACCGGCGACGAGGTCGAGATCATCGGGATCCGGCCGAAGGCGAGCAAGACCACGGTCACCGGCGTGGAGATGTTCCACAAGATCCTGGACGAGGGCCAGGCAGGCGACAACGCCGGCCTGCTGCTGCGCGGTACCAAGCGCGAGGATGTGGAGCGCGGTCAGGTCATCATCAAGCCGGGCACCAACACCCCGCACACCGAATTCCAGGCGCAGGTCTACATCCTGTCCAAGGACGAGGGCGGCCGGCACACGCCGTTCTTCAACAACTACCGGCCGCAGTTCTACTTCCGCACCACCGACGTCACCGGCGTGGTGCACCTGCCGGAAGGCACCGAGATGGTGCTGCCCGGTGACAACACCGAGATGAAGGTTGACCTGATCCAGCCGATCGCCATGGAGGAGGGCCTGCGCTTCGCTATCCGCGAGGGCGGCCGGACCGTGGGCGCCGGACGGGTCACGAAGATCGTCAAGTAGCACGGCGGGCCCGGGAGGAAACTCCCGGGCCCGCTGCAGTGCGGTCGTCAGGACCGCGCCACGGCAGCGGACGCTCCAATCAGCGCCCGCGACGGCCGGCCCGGCGGGCCGGCCCGAGCGGACGCCGGCTGGGGGGATCCCTGGGGGCATGCCCCCAGGGCAAACACAGTGAGGACATCGAAGCCACATGGCGGGACAGAAGATCCGCATCCGGCTCAAGGCCTATGACCACGAGGTCATCGACAGCTGGGCGCGGAAGATCGTCGACACGGTGATTCGAACCGGCGCCAAGGTCGCCGGCCCCGTGCCGCTGCCGACCGAGAAGAACGTCTACTGCGTCATCCGCTCGCCGCACAAGTACAAGGACTCGCGCGAGCACTTCGAGATGCGCACCCACAAGCGGCTGATCGACATCATCGACCCGACGCCGAGGACGGTCGACTCGCTCATGCGGCTCGACGTGCCGGCCGGCGTCGACATCGAGATCAAGCTGTAGCAGGGCGCTGAGAAGACGCCCTGGCAACCAAGCCTGCAGAAGAAAGCCCGACGAAGAAAGCGCTGTGATGACCAAGCAGATCAAAGGGGTCCTGGGCACCAAGCTCGGCATGACCCAGGTCTTCGCCGATGACGGCAGGATCGTTCCCGTCACGGTGGTCGCGGCGGGCCCTTGCGTCGTCACCGCGGTGCGGACGCCCGATGCTGACGGTTACTCGGCCGTGCAACTCGGCTTCGGCGAGATCGACCCGCGCCGGGTGACTAAGCCGGTGGCCGGGCATTTCGCGAAGGCCGGCGTCACCCCGCGCCGGTACCTGGTCGAGGTGCGCACCGACGACGC
This sequence comes from Actinomycetes bacterium, assembly GCA_021792405.1. Classification (GTDB taxonomy): domain Bacteria; phylum Actinomycetota; class Actinomycetes; order Streptosporangiales; family Streptosporangiaceae; genus JAJYUU01. The sequence goes on along the minus strand of JAJYUU010000207.1, from coordinate 3,764 downwards.
GGCGAGCTACACGCTCGGGCAGGAGGTCACCGCGCAGACGTTCGCCCCGGGCGAGCTCGTCGACGTGACCGCCACCAGCAAGGGCAAGGGCTTTGCCGGTGTCGTCAAGCGGCACGGGTTCAAAGGGCTCAGCTCGTCCCACGGCACGAAGCGCAAGCACCGGGCGCCCGGCTCCATTGGCGGCTGCGCTTACCCTGGCCACGTCTTCAAGGGCCTGCGGATGGCCGGCCGGATGGGCGGCGAGCGCACCACCACCGCGAACCTGACCCTGCACGGCGTGGACGCCGACCGCGGGCTGCTGCTGATCAAGGGCGCGGTCCCTGGCGCGGCCGGAAGCCTCGTGCTCGTCCGCAACGCCGCTAAGTCCCCAGCTAAGAGTGAGGCGAGATGAGCCCGGCCCAGACGAGCTCGGCGACCCAGCCGGGCTCCGCGACCCAGCGACCGGCTGCCACGCCGGCCGGCGTGCCGCTCCCTGCGGAGATCTTCGATGCGAAGGTCAACGTGCCGTTGATCCACCAGGTAGTGGTAGCGCAGGAGGCCGCCGCCCGGCAGGGCACGCACGCCACCAAGACGCGCGGTGATGTCCGTGGCGGCGGCAAGAAGCCGTACCGGCAGAAGGGCACCGGCCGGGCCAGGCAGGGTTCGCTGCGCGCGCCGCAGTTCACCGGCGGCGGCGTCGTTCACGGCCCGCATCCGAGGTCCTATGAGCAGCGGACGCCGAAGAAGATGAAGGCCGCGGCGCTGCGCGGCGCACTGTCCGACCGGGCCAGGCATGGCCGGGTGCACGTGGTCGCGGGCCTGGTCGAGGGCGAGACGCCGAGGACGAGGTCCGCGCTGACCGCGCTGACCGCCGTCACCGGCGCGCCGGGCGCGCACGTGCTCGTCGTGACCACGAGAGCCGACCAGCTAACCAGGCTGAGCCTGCGTAACGTCGCCGGCGTGCGCCTGCTCGATGACGGCCAGCTCAATACCAGGGATGTGCTGGTGAGCGACCACGTGGTGTTCACCGCAGACGCGCTGGACAGCTTCGTCGCCCGGGTCACGGGCACGGCGAAGCCTGCCGCGGGCGCGACAGCCGAGCAGGAGGACGAGCAGCAGTGAACAAGATCGTCAACCCGCGGGACATCCTGCTGCGCCCGGTCATCTCGGAAAAGAGCCTGCGCCTCGCCGATGACGGCAAGTACACCTTCATCGTCGCGCCGGGCACGCACAAGACCCAGATCCGCCAGGCGGTGGAGGCCACCTTCAACGTCAAGGTGACCGGTGTTAACACGGCCAACAGGCCGGGCAAGCGGCGCCGGACGCGGTTCGGCTGGGGCAAGCGGCCCGACACCAAGCGCGCCATCGTCAGCCTCGCCGCTGGCGACCGGATTGAGCATTTCGGCGGACCGGTCAGCTAGCCGGCGATCACGAGGAGCTTCCAGCAGATGGCTATCAGAAAGTACAAGCCGACAACCCCTGGCAGGCGGGGCGCCAGCGGTTCGGACTTCTCCGAGCTCACCAGGGATGAGCCGGAGAAGAGCCTGGTGCAGCCGCTACACGGGCACGGTGGCCGGAACGTGTACGGCCGGATCACCACGCGGCATCAGGGCGGCGGACATAAGCGCGCCTACCGGCTGATCGATTTCCGCCGGGCCGACAAGGATGGCGTGCCGGCCAAGGTCGCGCACATCGAGTACGACCCGAATCGAACCGCGCGCATCGCACTGCTGCACTACGCCGATGGCGAGAAGCGCTACATCATCGCCCCGGTCGGGCTGAAGCAGGGTGACCGGATCGAGAACGGCGCGGGCGCTGACATCAAGGCCGGTAACTGCCTGCCGCTGCGCAGCATCCCGACCGGCACGGTGGTGCACGCCATCGAGTTGCGGCCAGGCGGCGGCGCCAAGATCGCGCGATCAGCCGGATCCGGCGTGCAGTTGCTGGCCAGAGAAGGCAACCGGGCCACGCTGCGGATGCCATCGGGCGAGATCCGGCAGGTGGATGCGGCATGCCGGGCCACGATCGGCGAGGTCGGCAATGCCGAGCAGGGCAATATCAAGCTCGGCAAGGCGGGCCGCAGCCGGTGGAAGGGCCGGCGGCCCACCGTCCGCGGCGTGGCGATGAACCCGGTCGACCACCCGATGGGCGGCGGCGAGGGCAAGACCTCGGGCGGCCGTCACCCGGTCAGCCCGTGGGGCCAGCCCGAGGGCCGGACCCGCCGCGCGCACAAGCCCAGCGATCAGCTGATCACCCGCCGGCGCAGCAAGAAGAAGCGGTAGGAGCACATAGCGATGCCTCGTAGCCTTAAGAAGGGTCCCTTCGTCGACGATCACCTGATGAACAAGGTGGACGTGCAAAACGACAAGGGCACCAAGAACGTCATCAAGACGTGGTCGCGCCGCTCGATGATCGTTCCCGCGATGCTCGGGCACACGATCGCCGTGCACGACGGCCGCAAGCACGTGCCGGTATTCATCACCGAGGCGATGGTCGGGCACAAGCTCGGCGAGTTCGCCCCGACCAGGACCTTCCGCAGCCACGTTCGCGACGACCGGCGGAGCCGCCGCTGACCGCGCTGCCGTTCGGCACGGGCGGATCGCGGTGCGGTGAACCCTGGCGATAGTGCGGCACGCTACCTGCGCTGGCAGCACTAGCAAGACAGACAACCAAGCGGATACGAGAAGAGCGAGACTCAGATGGAAGCAAGGGCTAAGGCGCGCTACGTGCGCGTCACGCCGCGCAAGGCCCGCCGCGTGGTGGACCTGATCCGCGGCATGCCTGCCGACCAGGCGCAGGCAACGCTTGCGTTCGCGCCGCAGTCGGCGAGTGACCCCATCGGCAAGGTGCTGGCCAGCGCGATCGCCAATGCGGGCCAGGGCAGCCACCTCGATGCCAGCTCGCTCGTGGTGAGCCGTGCCTGGGTGGACGAGGGGCCGACGCTGAAGCGCTTCCGGCCGCGCGCCCAGGGCCGCGGCTACCGGATCAACAAGCGCACCAGCCACATCACGGTGATCGTTTCCGACCGTGGTACTCCGGGCCGTGGCGCAAGCAGCCGTGTCGCAAGCACCAGGGAGAGGACCCGCTAGTGGGCCAGAAAGTGAACCCGCACGGGTTCCGGCTGGGCATTACCACCGACTTCAAGAGCCGGTGGTATGCCAACAAGCTGTACAAGGATTACGTCGCCGAGGACGTCGCGATCCGGCGGCTGCTGCAGCGCGGGATGGAGCGGGCCGGCATCTCGAAGGTAGAGATCGAGCGGACTATGGACCGGGTCCGGGTCGACATCCACACCGCGCGTCCCGGCATCGTCATCGGCCGTCGCGGGGCGGAGGCCGACCGCATTCGCGGTGACCTGGAGAAGCTGACCGGCAAGCAGGTTCAGCTGAACATCCTTGAGGTGAAGAACCCCGAAGTGGATGCTCAGCTTGTCGCCCAGGGCGTGGCCGAGCAGCTGTCCAGCCGGGTCTCGTTCCGGCGGGCGATGCGCAAGGCCATGCAGACCGCGATGAAGAGCGGGGCCAAGGGCATCCGGGTGCAGTGCGCGGGCCGCCTCGGTGGCGCCGAGATGTCGCGCTCGGAGTTCTACCGCGAGGGCCGGGTGCCGCTGCACACGCTGCGCGCGGACATTGACTACGGCTTCTACGAGGCACGGACGACGTTCGGCCGGATCGGCGTCAAAGTGTGGATCTACCGCGGCGAGGCTGCGGCAACGCGCGCCGAGCGCGAGGCTGCCGCGGCGGCGCTGCGGGCCGGCCAGCGGCCCGGTGGCGGTGGCCGCGACC
>JAJYUU010000206.1 GCA_021792405.1 Actinomycetes bacterium | reverse complement strand
TCCACCGGCTTCCGCGCGGTCGGCCACATCTCGGTGGCGACCACGAAGCCGCGCCAGGAAGCACTGCGCCGCGAGGCGGACTGGATGCACGGCTTCGGCGTCGAGGACACCGAGATATCGGCGGCCGAGATCGCCGCGATGTGGCCGCTGGCCCGGACAGACGACGTGCTGTCCGGCTTCTACGTGGCCGATGAGGGCCGGGCCGACCCGGTCGGCGTCGCCACCTCGCTCGCCAAGGGTGCCCGTCAGCTCGGCGTGCGGATCGTCGAGGGCGTCGCCGCCACCGGAGTGCAGACGAACGGCAAGCGAGTCACCGGGCTGCTGACCGAGGCCGGTCCGATCGAGACGGATATCGTCGTCAACGCGGCCGGCATGTGGGCCCGCCAGTTCGGGGCGCTGGCCGGAGTGTCGGTGCCACTGCAAGCCGCCGAGCACTATTACCTGCTGACCGACACTGTGCCGGGAATGGACCCGGACCTGCCCGTGATCGAGGACCCCGATAACTACGGTTACTACCGGCCGGAGGGCGACGGCATGCTGGTCGGGCTGTTCGAGCCGGCCGGCGCGCCCTGGTCGCTCGATGGCGTTCCGCGCGCGTTCGCGTTCGGCAAGCTGCCGCCAGACTGGGAGCGGCTGGAGCCGTTCCTCGGCCCGGCGCTCGGCCGCATCCCGTGCCTGGCCGAGACCGGCGTGCGCACGTTCTTCTGCGGGCCCGAGTCGTTTACCGCCGACGTCAAGCCGCTGCTCGGACCGGCGCCCGAACTCGACGGCTACTTCGTCGCGGCCGGTCTCAACTCGCTCGGCATCCTGTCCGGAGGCGGCGTCGGCAGCGTGGTCGCGCAGTGGATCGCGGACGGCGTGCCCCCGGTCGACACCGCGCACATCGCGATCGACCGGACCGCGAGCTACGAGTCATCCCGCCGCTTCCGGAAAGAGCGAACGGTCGAGCAGCTTGGCGTGCTCTTCGGTGACGCTGTGTGGCCGTCCTGGAAGCCGTCGACCGCCCGCAACATCCGCCGGTCCGTTCTGCATGACCGGCTGGCCAGCCAGGGCGCGCAGTTCGGCCAGTCGGCGGGCTGGGAGTTCGCCGAGTGGTTCACCGGCCCCGGCGAGAACCGGGACGCAGCGCTCGATTTCAGCCGCCCGCGTTCACACGACATCGTCGCCCGCGAGCACGACGCCGTTCGCAGCGCGGTCGGCATTCTGGACATGACGCTGATGGCCAAGCTCATCGTGCAGGGCCCGGACGCCGGCGCGGTGCTCAGCCGGCTCTCGGCGAATGACGTGACCGCCGGGATCGGCCGGATCGTCTACACCCAGTGGCTGAACGACGCGGGCGGGATCATCGCCGATGTCACCGTCACCTGGCTGGAGCCGGAGCGGTTCCTCGTCGTCGCCAGCGATGTCATCCACCGGCGGATCGAGCCGCTGATCAGAAGGGAGACCAGGCCAGGGGAGTTCGTCACGGTCACCGACGTGACGTCGGGGACGACGCTGCTATCCGTGCAGGGCCCCCGGTCGCGCCAACTGATCAGCAGGCTGACGGACGCTGACCTGTCAGATCGGGCGTTCCCGTATTTGTGCGCCCGGCAGGTCCACGTCGGGTACGCGCCCGCGCTCGCGGTGCGCGTCACCTACGTGGGGGAGCTTGGCTTCGAGCTGCACGTGCCCGCCGAGTACGGCCTCGGTGTCTACGACGACCTGCTGGCGGCGGGCGCGGACCTCGGCGTGCGGCCGGTCGGGCTGGCCGCCATGACGAGCCTGCGGCTGGAGAAGGGCTACCGGGACTTCGGCGTCGATATCGACAACACCGACAACCCGATCGAGGCGGGCCTGGCGTTCGCCGTCGCCTGGGACAAGCCGGGCGGGTTCACCGGCCGGGAGGCGCTGCGCAAGGCCCGCGCCGAGGGCGCCCCTCGTCATCGGGTCGTCAGCCTGCTGGTGCCGGACCCGGCCGCCGACCTGTTCGGGAACGAGCCGCTGTTGCGCGGCGGCGAATGGGTCGGCTACGTCCGGGCGGCGGCCTTCGGCCACACTGTCGGCGGCCCGGTCGGGCTCGCGCAGGTCACCTGCCCGGACGGAGTGACCAGCGAGTGGCTGGCGGCCGGCGGCTTCACCGTCAGGACCGGAACCGGACGCGACCTGACTGCGCGGCTGCAGATCGCGCCGTTCTACGACCCGCAGCGGCTGCGCATCCTGCGCTGACCGCTGCCCGGCCGCTGCCTGACCGCGAGGGCCCGAGTCTCAGCCGTAGAACTTCAGGTGCGGCCACAGTGCGCGCCAGCTCGCCGCCGGGCCGGTGCAGGCGCCGATCTGGATCGCGGCCGGGGCCATGAATGTTGGCTTTCTGTCGCTATAGCGACAGAAAGCCAACATTCATGAAGATCATCGGTCGTGGCCGGGCGGCACATGCCCGGCGGCCAGTGGTTAGCTTGACGTCGAGATAGCTGCTCAATAGGCTAGTTCGCAGTTAGCTTGACGTCGAGATACTTTGCGCGGCCCTTGCTTGCCGGAGCCGCCAGCCTGCCGGGCAGGCAGCCTGCCGGGCAGGCAACCTGCCGGGGCCGGCGCCCCAAACCAGTCAGGGGGAGGGCAAGATGCATGCAGGGCACAACGCAGGGCAGGTCCGCAGGACCGGCAGAATCCGGGAGGCCAGCACAATGACCGGGAACAGCTTCGGCAGCCGAGCCGACCTCGTCGTCGGCGGGAAGCGCTATCAGATACACCGGCTGGACGCCGTGCCCGGCGCCGGTGATCTTCCCTACAGCCTCAAGATCCTGCTGGAGAACCTGCTGCGGACCGAGGACGGGCTGAACGTCACCGGCGACCACATCACGGCGCTGGCGGACTGGGACCCGGCCGCCGAGCCCGGCACCGAGATCCAGTTCAGCCCGGCCAGGGTAATCATGCAGGATCTCACTGGCGTTCCCGCGGTGGTGGACCTGGCCGCCATGCGCGAGGCGATGCAAGCGCTCGGCGGCGACGCCGGGAAGATCAACCCGCTGGTGCCGGCCGAGCTAGTCATCGACCACTCGGTCGTCGCCGACGTCTTCGGCCGCCCGGACGCGTTCGACCGCAACGTGGCGCTGGAGTTCCAGCGCAACCGCGAGCGGTTCGCCTTCCTCCGCTGGGGCCAGGAAGCGCTCCGCCAGTTCAAGGTCGTCCCGCCTGGCACCGGGATCGTGCACCAGGTGAACATCGAGTACCTCGCCCGCGTGGTCATGACCGCGGCGACCGGCGAGCACCTTGCGGCCTACCCGGACACCTGCGTCGGCACTGACTCGCACACCACCATGCAGAACGGCCTCGGCGTGCTCGGCTGGGGCGTCGGCGGCATCGAGGCCGAGGCGGCCATGCTCGGCCAGCCGGTGTCGATGCTGATCCCGAAGGTCGTCGGGTTCCGGCTGACCGGCGCCCTGCCGTCCGGCGCGACCGCGACCGACCTGGTGCTGACGATCACCGAACTGCTGCGCAAGCACGGTGTGGTCGGCAAGTTCGTGGAGTTCCACGGCGACGGCGTCGCGGCGGTCCCGGTCGCCAACCGGGCCACGATCGGCAACATGAGCCCGGAGTTCGGCTCGACCTGCGCGATCTTCCCGATCGACGCCGAAACCCTCGCCTACCTGCGGCTCACCGGCCGGCCAGCCGAGCAGGTCACGCTGGTCGAGGCCTACGCCAAGGAGCAGGGACTGTGGCACGAACCGGGTGCTCACGCCCGCTACTCGCAGGAGCTGGAACTCGACCTCGGCACCGTCGTCCCGTCCCTGGCCGGCCCGAAGCGGCCGCAAGACCGGGTAGCGCTGACCGACGCGCAGAGCGCATTCCGCGAGTCGCTCGGCGGCTTCGTTAAGCTGGACAAGCTCGATGACGATATCGCCGGGACCTTCCCCGCGTCTGACCCGTTCGTCGCCGACAGCGAGAACGGCGGCGGCAGCGGGCGGGCCGCAAACGCTGCTAACGGCAGGTCGTCAAAGCCCGTTCCCGTGACGCTGGAGGATGGCACCACCACGTCGGTTGACCACGGTTCCGTCGTGATCGCGGCGATCACCTCGTGCACCAACACCTCCAACCCGTCGGTGATGGTCGGCGCGGCGCTGCTGGCGAAGAAGGCGGTCGAGGCGGGCCTGGAGCGCAAGCCGTGGGTGAAGACGACGCTGGCGCCAGGCTCGAAGGTCGTCATGGACTACTACGAGCGGGCTGGCCTGACGCCGTACCTGGAGAAGCTCGGCTTCAACCTGGTGGGCTACGGCTGCACGACCTGCATCGGGAACTCCGGGCCGTTGCCGGAGGCGATCAGCGCCGCGGTCGCCGAGAACGACCTGGCGGTCGTTTCCGTGCTGTCCGGTAACCGCAACTTCGAGGGCCGGATCAACCCGGACGTCAAGATGAACTACCTGGCGTCACCGCCGCTCGTCGTCGCCTACGCGCTGGCGGGCACGATGGATATCGACCTGACCTCAGATCCCATCGGAACGGGCTCTTCCGGCCAGCCGGTGTACCTGCGGGATCTGTGGCCGTCGCCGGGCGAGATCGAGCACATCGTGGAGACCGCCGTCGCGGCCGAGATGTTTACCCGCGACTACGCCGACGTGTTCAGCGGCGACGAGCGCTGGCAGGACCTCGACGTCCCGGCCGGTGACACCTTCACCTGGGACCCGGAGTCCACCTACGTGCGGCACCCGCCGTATTTCGAGGGGATGGAAGCCACGCCGAGCCCTGTCACTGACATCCGCGGCGCACGGGTGCTGGCGATGCTCGGCGACTCCGTCACGACCGACCACATCTCGCCGGCCGGCGCGATCAAGACCGACAGCCCAGCGGGTCGCTATCTCACCGAGCACGGCGTGCAGCGGGCGGACTTCAACAGCTACGGTTCCCGGCGTGGTAACCATGAGGTAATGATCCGCGGCACGTTCGCCAACATCCGGCTGCGCAACAAGCTGGCACCGGGTACCGAGGGCGGCGTGACGATCTTCCTGCCGTCGGGCGAGCAGATGTCGATCTACGACGCCTCGCGGCAGTACCTCGCGGCCGGAACGCCGCTGGTCGTGCTCGGCGGCAAGGAGTATGGCTCCGGCTCGTCGCGCGACTGGGCGGCGAAGGGGACGGCGCTGCTCGGGGTCCGTGCGGTGCTGGTGGAGTCGTTCGAGCGGATCCACCGGTCCAACCTGATCGGGATGGGCGTGCTGCCGCTGCAGTTCCGGCCGGGAGAGAGCGCCGCGACGCTCGGGCTGACCGGGCACGAGGTGTTCGACATCACCGGCATCCAGGCCATGAACGCCGGCGACACCCCTCGTGAGGTGACGGTGCGCGCGGACGGCAAGGAGTTCCGGGCTATCGTCCGGATCGACACGCCGGGGGAGGCAGAGTACTTCCGGCACGGCGGCATCATGCAGTACGTGCTGCGCTCGCTGCTCGGCTAGCAGTAAGCCGGGCCGGCTTGCCTTGGCGAGCCGGCAGAACTGACAGCGCCGGGCCGGCCGTCGGCGAGGCCGACCTCGGCGCGTCAGATCGGTCCCGTCAGGGCCGGCGCCCACGGCAGCCTGGGTGCGGGCAGACCGGCCCGTCCAGCAGCGCGCGCAGGACGCCAGGCGCAAGCCGCCAGCCAATGAGGTCGTCAACCGTGACCGTCGGCGGGCCGAGCACCTTGGCCAGGAACTCGCCAAGCGGTGAGCTTACCGTGGCGTCGGCTACCACCGCCTGCGGCCGCCAGGCGGCCAGCTGGGCCAGCGCCGCCCCGGCGTGCATCACCGGCCAGTCGTTCAGCTTGGGCGGCTTGCCAGGCCCTCCCGGGCTCTCCACCCACTCGTGGAGCGCGATGGCGGCTTCACTCGCGTAGGGGCTAGCGGCCGGCACGCCCTCGGCCCAGAGAAAATTCAAGTAGTCGGCCTTGCGGTTGGGCATAACGCCGCCGAGGTGCGCGTTTCCGCCGGCGCCGGGCCCGAGGAAATACCCGCCGATCATCGATGACGGCTCCCCGCTGCTGGCCGACCATCGCATTGCCAGTGTCATCCCGGTACGGGGAAACGGCAGCACCAGAACGCTGCCGCCGGGGCTGAGAGCGAGCCGGGAGAACATGGCTGACCAGCCGGCCGGCAGCGGCGCGGTCCTGGACTCGCGCAACGGCCGGGGCAGCAGCGGCAGGCAGCAGGCAACCGCGACCGCCAGGACCGCCGCGGTCTGCCACCAGCGGGTCGGCCGGCACCAGAACTCCAGGCGCTCTGCCAGCCGGGCGCGGGCCTCGTCGATCCCGATGGCCAGCAGCACCGCCGCGAACCCGTCGGCCAGGATCGACAGCCGGTCCGGCAATGCCACGCCGAGGAGCGGGATCTTCTCCAGCCACTGCCACGGCAGCTCGAGTGCCGGGTGCGAGGTGCCGGCGACACGCAGGTGACCGCCCAGCGAGAACAGGCAGAGCACGACCAGCGCCACGGTGGCGGCACGCCCGGCCGGCCGGTGCCACGTCGCCACCGCTGCTACCACGAGTGCGGCGATCAGCGGCCAGCCGAGATAAGCGAGATACTCGGTCGGGCCGGCCTGGTAGCGGGCGGCGGCTGCCGCTGAGGCGGCGGTATGGAAGAACAGGGCGCGCTGCGGCGTGACGAAGTTCGCCAGGTCATTGGCGAAGCTGTTCGGCAGGTAAGCCGAGCCATGCTCGGCGAGCCGCCCGCGGAACTGCGTTTGCAACGCATGGCCGGCCAGCGCCAGCGCGACGAGCGCGGCAACCAGCAGGCCGGCCACGGTCGGCAGGACGCGCCGCGCGGCGGCGAGCGGCCGGCTCACCGCGAGCACCAGCACGACCAGGACACCGGCCAGCGCGGTCGTCAGTGCCAGTTCCTCGTTGATGAACAGCTGTCCGGCGATCAGCAGTCCGAGCCATGCGCCGGCCGGGATCCAGGCAGGCACGCGAGCCAGCCAGCGGGCGGGCCAGCTAGTCCGCGGACCGGCGGGCCGGGCAGGCCGGCCGACCGTCAGCCGCAGGCCCGCGTCGATGATCAGCGGCGGCAAGATGACCAGTTCCAGGTCGTAATGGCCCAGCGCGCTTTGCAGCAGGGCCGGGGAGAACCCGTACACCGCGCCGGCCAGGGCGGCGGCCGGA
>JAJYUU010000051.1 GCA_021792405.1 Actinomycetes bacterium | reverse complement strand
CCTGCTCCCCCTCACTCCACCCCGCCGGATCCGCATGGGCCAGGAACTCCAGTCCCGCGGTCAGGTACGCCAGCGCCTGCGCCGGATCGGTCACCCGAACGCTGGCCGGGTCAGGCGCGGCGCCGACGAACGAGCCGGAATGCCGATCAGCACCCGGACCGGCATCCGCTAACCCGGCGAACGCGCCCGCCGACAACCCAGCAGACGCCGACACGCTCCCCGCCCGCGCCCTCCGTCCCGGCCCGCGCCCCCGCTGCGGCGAACCGGCGGCAGACGGCGACGACGCGGCCGGCGAAGCGCCAGCCGACAGCACCGAACCGTCCGCCGCAGGCGCGCCACCATCAGGAGGGGACTCACGCGGAACGCCGGGAATGTCCCAGCCCGGATCCGTCATCGCCGCCCTCCCTCCGCCGCCACGACAAGCCGGCTGCGCGTTCGCGTCCGTTTATGTATTCGATTCTAGCTCTGGCAGCACACGCCAATCGACTGATCATTCGACTGTACTGCCACCAGTTTGTGCTCGTCTCGGTCGGCAGAGGCACGGTCGGCGCGCTCCCGCAGTGATCGCTCGCCAGCGAAACAGACTCGGCCGAGCGCCAGATTGCCTGGGAACCGCTCGGGGATCGTGTGGCAGCTAGTCGGGTTGCTGGCAGTATGGGCAGTGCGATGTCACGCTGCCATGGCAACGTGGGTAAGCCACTGACCTGGCGACCGTACGGCGAGGAGAGAGTCAGGATGCCGCAACCAAAGCGCGGGCTCGGCAAGGGCCTGGGAGCGCTGATCCCGACCGGTCCGCCCGCTTCGGTCTCGGTGCCAGGTGGGGTGAACCAGTGGGCGGCGCGGCCAGCGGAGGACGGCGAGCCAGCGGTCGGTATCCCCGGCGCTTACCTGGAGGAAGTGGCCGTGAGCGCGATCGCGGCCAATCCGCGGCAGCCGCGGCAGGTGTTCGATGAGGACTCGCTGGCCGAGCTCGCCGCGTCCATTGAGGCAGTCGGGTTGCTGCAGCCTGTCGTGGTGCGCCGGACCTCGTCCGGCCGGTACGAGCTGATCATGGGGGAACGCCGCTGGCGGGCTTGCCAGCTCGCCGGGATCGACGTAATCCCAGCGATCGTGCGCGAGACCTCAGACGATGACATGCTCCGCGAAGCCTTGATGGAGAACCTGCACCGCGAGCAGTTGAATCCGCTCGAAGAGGCAGCGGCTTATCAACAGCTCCTGGACGACTTCGCGGCGACTCATGAGGAGCTAGCGCGTCGCGTGGGCCGCTCGCGACCGCACATTTCCAACACAATCCGGCTGTTGCACTTGCCGCCGGCGGTTCAGAAGCGCGTTGCGGCAGGCGTCCTGACCGCTGGGCACGCACGTGCGCTGCTAGGCGTCGAGGATCCGGTAGCGCAGGAGCAGTTGGCCCACCGAATCGTGGCCGAAGGCCTGTCGGTGCGGGCAACCGAGGAACTCGTCGCCATTGGCGTCCGGCCCGCCAAAACCCCGCGAGCGCCGGGCGCCAAGGTTCCGGTCGCTCCCGGCCTGAAAGACCTGGCAGACAGGCTGTCCGACGTCTTCGAGACCCGGGTGAAGGTCGAGCTTGGCCAGCGCAAGGGCAAGATCGTCGTCGAATTCGCCTCGCTCGATGACCTTGAGCGAATAGTCCGCAGCATCTCGCCGGACCTGGCTCCGGCCCACAGGGAAGCTCGCCGCGACGTTAGCTCGCCGTGACCGCGCCGCGCCGCCGTCACGGCGAGCTAGCCGTCAAGGGACACCACTCGCTGGTGAGACGAACCGGTCCGGACTCCGATAGCGGTGGCGGACCTGGTTACGCTTCGATGTCGTGGCGAACATATCGGGCAAGAGCTTCGGCAGCGACAACCATGCAGGCGTGCACCCGGCCGTAATGGCGGCGATCATCGCGGCCAATGACGGCGATGCCCGGGCGTACGGCGACGACGATGTCACGCGGACCGCGCTAACCCGCCTGTGCGAGCTGAGTGGAGCGCACAGCGCCCACCTGGTCTTCACCGGGACAGCGGCGAACATCCTCGGCCTGAGCCTGATGGTCCGCCCTTTCGAGGCAGTGATCTGCGCTGACTCTTCTCACCTGAACGTTGACGAGTGCGGAGCAGCCGAACGCGTGCTCGGCTGCAAGCTGCTCTCGGTGCCGACTCCGGACGGCAAGCTGAGTCCCCGGCTCGTTGCGAGCAAGCTGACTGGCCGCGGAGACGAGCACCGGGTACAACCGCGGGTGATCCAGCTCGCTCAGGCAACCGAACTCGGAACTTGCTACTCGCTGGATGAGTTGCGCGAACTCCGGGCCTTCGGGCACGAGCACGGCCTACTGATCTACCTCGACGGAGCCCGGATCGCAAACGCCGCGGCCTACCTCGGCTGCTCGCTAGCTGACATCGCAGCGTGCGCGGACGTGCTGAGCTTCGGCGGCACAAAGAACGGCGCGCTCGGCGTCGAGGCTGTGCTCGTGATGAACGAGCGACTAGCTGACGGCGCTCAGTATCACCGGAAACAGCAGATGCAGCTCGCCTCGAAGATGCGGTTCCTCGGAGCGCAAGCGGTGGCGCTACTACAGGACGGGCTGTGGCTCAGCGCAGCCAGCCACGCGAACGAGATGGCGGCCCGGCTGGGCGGCGCGCTTGCCGGCCTGCCGGGAGTTCGGCTGTCCTACCCCGTTCAATCCAACGGCGTATTCACCACGCTTGACGGGAGAGTCGCGCTGAAGCTGGAGCAGGACTTCAACGTCCATGTATGGTCACGCAATGACGACGGGACCTGCGTCGTCCGGTGGATGACAGCTTTCGATACATCCGCGGAGGACATTGACCGGCTGACGGCATCCGTCGAGGCGAGTTTGTTTCACGTGAAACCTCAGCCCTGAGCCGCGCTAGACCCTAGCGTCAACCGCATGTATCTGGACCGTCCGCCGCACGTATTTGGCCAGTAACCGAACGCCCAAGAAGCCCGGTATAGCGGGTCAGCCAGGCAGCCGGTGGGTACGATGACCGTGAGGAATGGGAGCTGCGGAAGCAGTTGCCCGGCTATAGGGCCAGTTAGCTTCGGCTTTATCACGGCCTTTCGACCGGCAGGGGTAGCAGGTGTCGCGCCGACTCGCGAGTATCACGCTGGACAATCTTGACGACCTCCCACCAAAGTGCCGCCGTTGCGTGTTCTGGGAGCTCGATCCCGTCAGCCAGGCCCGTGCGATCGAGGTCGGAGACCCGGCGCTCGAGAAGGAAGCCTGGATCTCCTCGGTACTACTCGAATGGGGCAGTTGCGGCAAGATCGTGTACGTGGACGGGGTCCCGGCCGGTTACCTGACCTACGCGCCGCCGGCCTATGCGCCCCGCTCGGTAGCCTTTCCCACCAGCCCGGTGAGTGCCGACGCGGTACTGCTGATGACGGCGAACGTGATGTCGGAGTTCGCCGGCGGTGGCCTGGGCCGCATGCTGGTGCAAGGACTCGCGAAGGACCTCACCCGCCGTGGCATCAAGGCGATCGAGGCTTTCGGTGACAACCAGTGGACTCAGCCCACGTGCGTCGTGCCCGTCGACTTCCTGCTGTCGGTTGGCTTCAAGACAGTCCGGCCCCACCCCAGGTACCCGCGACTCCGCCTGGAACTCAAGACCGCGCTGTCGTGGCGCGAGGACGTGGAAGTCGCCCTGGAGCGGCTTCTCGGTTCCATGTCCCCGGAACGCTCGCTACGGCTCGCCTGAGCGCCACATTGGCCGCAAACGACGGGAGCTATCGCACGCCCCACGTGCGGCGGACGGCCCCGGTCGTGGTACGGCCCCGGTCGTGGTACGGCCCCGGTCGTGGTACGGCCCGCCCGGCCTGCACGCGCCGGCCGGGCGTCACAGGGCCGGCCCGCCGGCCCTGTGAGCTGAGTCAGATGAACTCGGCGAGGTCGCGCAGCAGCGCGGACTTCGGTCGTGCGCCGACGATCTCCTTGACGACCTGCCCGTCCTTGAAGACGCTCATCGTCGGAATGTTCATGATCCCGTAGCGCTGGGCAACGACTGGGTTCTCGTCGACGTTGAGCTTCACGACGTCGATCTTCTCGCCGTGCTCCTTGGCGATCTCCTCCAGCACCGGGGCGACCTGGCGGCACGGCCCGCACCACTCGGCCCAGTAGTCAACGATGACCGGCTTGGTCGCCTTGAGCACCTCGGCCTCAAAGGTCGCGTCGGTCACTGCCTTGGTTGCGCCCACGTCCAGGACTTCCCTTCGTTTGTTCGGTGTACTGCCGTTTGTTCGGTACTGCCGCCTGCCGTCTGCTCGGCGCAGCGTCATTTACGCCTCGTGGTCGGCCAGCCAACGCTCAGCGTCAATCGCGGCCGAGCAGCCGGTGCCCGCTGCCGTCACCGCCTGGCGGTATGTCCGGTCGACGACATCGCCCGCCGCGAACACGCCGTCGACAGCGGTGCGCGTGTACGGATGGTCTACCAGCAGGTAGCCGTCGGTATCAGTGGGAAGCTGGCCAGCGAACAGTTCGCTGCGCGGATCATGACCGATGGCCACGAACATCCCGGACACCTCGAGCGTACTGGCCGCCCCGGTCTTGACATTCTGCAGCCGCAATCCGGTCACGCGATCGTCGCCGAGAACTTCCGTCACCTCGCTATCCCAGGCGAACCGGATCTTCGGGTTGGCCATCGCACGGTCCTGCATGATCTTCGACGCGCGCAGGGTGTCACGCCGGTGCACGATCGTCACACTGCGGGCGAACCTGGTGAGGAACGTAGCTTCCTCCATGGCGGTGTCACCGCCGCCGATCACGGCGATATCCTGCTCGCGGAAGAAGAAGCCATCACAGGTAGCGCACCAGGACACGCCGTGGCCGGAAAGCCGCTTCTCGCCGGGCACGCCGAGTTCGCGGTACCCCGATCCCGTCGCGATGATCACTGTCCTGGCCAGGTAGGTATCCTCGCCAGCCTTGATCAGCTTGGGCGTCGCCAGCAGATCCACCTCGGATACGTCCTCGGCGCGCAGTTCGGCGCCGAATCGCTCGGCTTGCTTGCGAAGCTGGTCCATCAGGTCCGGCCCGAGCACGCCATCCGGAAAGCCGGGGAAGTTCTCGACATCCGTGGTATTCATCAGAGCGCCGCCGGAGGTAACCGAGCCTTCGAACACTAGCGGGCTGAGCCTTGCCCGTGCGGCGTACAGGGCCGCGGTGTAGCCGGCCGGCCCGGAGCCGATGACGATTACATCCCGAACGTCGGTCACTGTTGTCCTGCCCCTCTTGAGTGCACCGGCATAACCACCAGCCGGTCGTGGAGATTCCCCGGCAGGACATGCCTAAAGGCGAGCGACTCTAACATGATTGAGCACGTCCCCATTGGCCGCCGAGCAAGCGTCGCCGACCGCCCAGACCTGGGCGTCTTGCGGCGGGACGGTGTCGCGTGCCCAGGCCGGAACCGCGACGATGATCGTGGCCCTGGCGTCCTCGTACCTAGCGCGCTCCACGAGCAGGACCACCTGGCCGGACGGAACCAGCCTGCTGAGGCAGCCGGCTAGCTGCGACTGCGAGTTGGCCGCGTTAGGGGCACCAGTGCTCAGCTGACCGGTCCCTGCTGATGCCGAGGCGGCCGGGGCGGACAGCCTGTGAGAGCCGGCCGCCCGGCTCGCCTGGATGCCGTCCTTCTTGGCTTCCGTGACCGCCGCCGCGGCCTGATCGGCAAGCGTCGCAGCGTGGAAGTTGGTGTCGGACGAAACTGTCCGTATGGTCTCGGCCGAGCCGTTCTGCTGGTAGGTGACCTGCGGTCCGGCGGCGACCTGGTTGCCACGGGCCGCTGCCGGCGCATGCGCGGAGGCGGTAGGAGCGGCGGCTGGTCCACTTGGGGAGCCCCCCATGTGGCTGGCCATCTCGTAGCCGCCTGCTCCGATCAGAATGATCGCGCCAGCAGTAGCCAGTACCCGCAAGGCAGGACCATGCAGTCGCCAGCCAGTGCCGCCGCCGGTCCTGGTCCTCGGAGCCGATCGCCAGCCACGACCACGCGCACCGGACCGGGTCGGCAAGTCCCTGCGGCCGGCCTCGGCAGTCGGCTCCGCGGCGACCCGCTTAGCCGCCTCGGCGGCGAGAGCGGTGTCGATGCGGTTGGACAGACTGGCCGGCATTTCCGGGAATGAGGCGCCGGCGAGCAGCGCCGAAACTCCCGAGAGCTGATCTGCCAGGTGGCCGCACCCTGTGCATTCGGCAACGTGGCGCCCGACTGCGGCGGCCTTCCTGCCCCGCAGGTCGCCGGCGCTGAGCCTGGCTACCTCTTCAAGGGTGGCGTGTCGCTTCACAGCCTCTCATCACCCCCCTCCCGCGTAGGTTGGACGTGCGGAGCGTCTGTCCGGTTCCCGCCGTCCTTGCCAGCCGTCCCGGCCGGTGTCCCGTCAGGCGCCCCGCCCGGCCGCAGGTGCGCGAGCCTGGGCAGAAGGCGCGCGCGTCCGCGGGCGGCGCGGCTCTTGACCGTGCCTTCGGACACGCCCAGCACTTCCGCAGCATCTGCAATCGAGTAGCCGAGCATATCGACCAGGACGAGCGCCGCCCGCTGGTCAGGAACAAGCTGGCGGAGCGCTGCCATGATGTCCAGCGCGGTATCCGTGGCGCCAGACGGGTCGGACAGCGGCTGACCACCGGCTACTGCAAGCGCGTCGAGTGCCTCGTCGTCCTGGCCGGCGGTCGTCGGCCGGGCCGCACGGCGGCGAATGCGGTCAAGCGCCGCATTCACCACGATCCTGTGCAGCCAGGTAGTCACCGCCGAATCGCCGCGGAAGCTCGCGGCCCGCCGGAACGCCGCGATCATCGCATCCTGCAGAGCGTCAGCGGCTTCCTCCGGATCGCCCAGAGTGCGAATGGCCACTGCCCACAGCCGGTCGCGATGCCGCTCGAAGAGCAGCCCGAACGCGGCTGGATCGCCCTCCACGTGACGTTGCAGCAGCTCGGCGTCGGACGCCGAAGCGTCGTCACGATGCGTGGGCCGTCGCACATCACCCGGCTTCCGCGGCTCAGGCAGGGAGAAGCTGCTGGATGCCTTATCGGGTTCCGTTGCCCCTCCCCCCGCCATCGGCACGCACCGTGCTGGTGGCCTGTGCCCGGCAGCGCGCGGAGCGCTGCACTGCGCTCTCGACGCTCACCGTAGCGCGGCACCAAGTGCCGGGAAGGAAACATCTGAGCTGCGGCCGGACACGCCCCTGTGGCCCATGATAATGACTCGGAGGGCAGTCCCGGTACGGGAGAGGCCCCGCAGATAGAGCGCTCAGTTTGTACCGGTAATGACCACTTTGTAGATCTTCGCTGCGAATCTGCCCGGCTGACTGCCGAGCGGGGGCAGCTTAGTAAACCAGATCACCAGGTACCGGTCCGGCACCGGCTTGCTGATGGTGAACGTGTAGGTGCCCGCAACTGGCCTTGGGCCAGCCACCGTCGTCATCGAGTTCAGGTTGGCCGGGCTCCGGACATCGGAGTCGCCTACCTTGAGCTCCGCGATCGCGCCAGCCGCGGAGCCGAACGTCACCGTGACCGAACTGACCTTAGCCGTCGTGCCCAGGTTCAGGATGAAGCCGGTGCCGGACTTGAGATTGCCGAACAGCGCGCTGAAGTAGTACTGGGTGTGCCAGCCTTGCGGGTTGCCATCCAGCACGTTGGCGGCCTGGGGGGTGTTCTCGTCGAAGGGGTCTCTCGACGGCGGAGTGAGTGCGTCGAACCCGCGCGCCCAGAGGGGGGTGATGGTGGTGGAAACGGGCCCTGACCGCCGGGTCGACGGACCGTGCGGCCGATGGCTCGCGCTCCGGGACGGCGACTTGTTCAGCAAGTGGATGGCGGCCGCGCTGGCGCCGACAGCGGCGATCAGCACGAGCGCGCTGACCGCGATCGCGCGGACGGCCGTGCGCCGACCCCCTGGCCCGGCCTGTTCGCGGCCGTAGCCAGGCTGGCTCCGGGGGAGCCCGGCTCCCTCCGGCGCGGTGCGCTGAGCAGCGTCGCGCTGCTGGCTGTTCCAGTCGGCTGACCGGTAGCCGCTGTCCTGGCGCGGATCGCGCCGACCGATCGCGGCTGGCGGTACCCGCACCGGCGGGACGGCAGCGGCGAGCGCGGCAGCAAGTTCCGCGGGCGCTGTGAATGGCTCGTGACCATCCCGGCCGGGTAGCGCCAGCGCCCGGGCGGCTAGGTCGTCGAGGATGCCCGGAACCCCCGCCCGCACTTGGCGCGGGCGCCGCAGCTCACCGTCTGACTCGGGCGCGGACGGCAGGTCCGGGTAGTCCTGGCCTGGCCAGAACCCGGTCAACGTGGCGTACAGCAGCTCGCCGAGGCCGCGCGTATCGGCACGTTCCGGGTCCGCCGACGTCACTCCGGCCAGCGCAGCATCGATGCCAAGGCCGGTGACCTTCACGCCGCCGCCGACCGTCCACCGGACGCTGTCCGGCCGCAGGCACAAGTGCGCCAGGCCGGCCGCGTGCGCACCGGACAGGGCGGCCGCCGCTTCTGCCACGATCCGCGCGCCGGTGGCTGGCTCCATCGGGCCGGCTGCCACCAGTTCGGCGAGCGTCTCGCCGAAAGGCCACTCCAGCACGATGTAGGCGTGGTCCCAGGCGTCTTCGACGTCGAAGACCTGTGTCAGCCGGGTATCAGTCAAGCGGCTCGCCGCGCGGGCCGCAGTCACCGTCTGCTCGAGCCGCGGGAACCCGGCGGCGAACGTGATGACCCTGACTGGCCGGGCCAGGATCTCGTCGATGGCCTTCCAGGCAGCCCAGCCCGCAGCCGCGGCGAGCCGGTCCTCAAGCCGGTACCGGCCGCCCAGTCTGACACCTGGTTCTGACGTGAACGTGCTCATGATTGCGGGTCAACGGCTCGCCAGCCCTCGAACCTCCCCCCAGGGGTGTCGGTCATCAACGGTCTGAGCCAAGGCGTGGTGCTGCACACCATGCTAGGCCGCGTCCGCCGTGGCGGACCCTCGTGTCCCCAGTCGGCTGCAAACCGTTACCCACTTAAGACGTCACCGGCCCAGCCTGGCCCGCACGGTCCGGGTGAGGTTCGAGAGCTCCTCGATCCTCAGCGCCCTGGCGAAGAGCAGGTACAGGCCGGCCGCGAGGCCACCGCCGATGAAGACGACGACGATGGCGTTCTGGGCGAGCATCCCCGCCAGTACCGCCACCAGTGCTCCCGGCAGGGTCGCAGCGTGCATGCGCACCAGCGACTGGCCGATGCGGAACCCGTCGAGTCCGTGCAGCCGCCGTTTCAGGATCCGCCAGGCGATCAGCAGCCCGGTCACGTTCGACAGGCCGAACCCGGCGGCGAGCCCCGCCACGAGCGCGGATTTGGGCAGCGCGCTCAGCGCGATCAGGTTCGCGACGATGTTCACAGCCATCGTCACCAGGCCGATCAGTGCGGGGGTCTTGCTGTCGTGCACGGAGTAGAACACCCGGAGCTGGAGCTGGAAGATCATGTAGGGCAGCAGGCCCAGGCAGAAGACGGCCAGCACCACCCCGGTCTCCCTGGCGGCGGCCAGGCCGTAGGCGTGACGGCCGAACAAGAGCACGCCCAGCGAAGGGCCGAGGGCGGCCAGCACCAGCGAGCACGGCACCACGATCGTGGCGGAGAGCCTGACCCCGGTGGAGAAGTCCTGGCGGACGTGCCCGAAGCGGCGCTGCGAGGCATGCGAGCTCATCCGCGGCAGCAGCGCGGTGATGACCGAGATGCCGACGACCGCATAGGGCAGCTGGAATAGCAGCCAGGCGTAGTTGTACTCGTTGATCCCGGTCCCCTGCCTGGTGTCACCGGCCAGCTTGGTGGTGACAAGGTAAGCGACCTGCGTCGCCGCGATGTAGCCGGTCAGCCAGCCGCCCATCCGGCCGATCTCGGCTATCTCAGCCCGCCGGAAGTCCAGCCGGGGACGCCAGCGGAAGCCGACGCGCCGCATGGCCGGCACGAGTGCCACGGTCTGCGCCACGATGCCCAGCGTGGTGCCGATGCCGAGCAGCGCGACGCCGGTGCCGTGGATCGGCGGCTTCCCGCTCTGGCCGTCCGTGGCGGCGTACAGCCCGAGCACGGCGATCACGACTACGTTGTTGACGATCGGCGTCCACATCGGCGCGGCGAAACTGCCGCGGGAGTTGAGTATCGCGCTGATCAGCGAGCTCACCCCGTAGAAGAAGATCTGCGGGATGAAGAAGACGGCAAGGATCTCGGTGAGGTGCAGAGTGGGCCCAGTGACCCCGCTGCCTCGGTAGACCTGCACGATCGGGACGGCAGCCAGGGTGGCGACGAAGGTAAGGCCGGCTAGCGCGAACGTGATCAGCGTGAATAGCCGCTGGTCGTAGGTCTCGCCATAGTCGGCGCCCCGCCTGCTCGCGGCCACGATCAGCGGCACGATGACGCTGGTCAGGATGCCGCCGAGGGCCAGGTTGTAGACAACGTTGGGCAGCGTGTTGGACAGGTTGTAGGCAGCGGCGATGCCCAGCGAGCCGAGTACGGACGCCTGCACCAGCGTGCGGACGAATCCGGTAAGCCTGGAGCCCAGGGTACCGACTGCCATCACGCCACTGGACCGGACGACCGAGGCCGTCGTGGCCTCGGTAGCGCCGCGCGGCGCCGCGGACGGCTGGCCGGGGCCGCCCGGCCGGCCGGGACGCGCCCCCGGTGGCAGGGGTCCGGTCGGCCCTCGCCGGGCCGGGCGGGGGGCGCCGCGCTCATCGGGCGGGTACGGCAGCCGGAG
The DNA here is from genome assembly GCA_021792405.1 of Actinomycetes bacterium. GTDB lineage: Bacteria > Actinomycetota > Actinomycetes > Streptosporangiales > Streptosporangiaceae > JAJYUU01. Next base: position 22,490 of record JAJYUU010000051.1, on the reverse strand, counting down.
AGTGCCGCCCCGCGCGCCGTCGTAGCCGGGCTCCTCGTAGACCGGTGCTCGCCGGCCCGGGTCCCGGTAGCCCTGCGGCGGACCGTAACCCGGAGGGGCGTAATCCGGGGCGCGATAGCCCTGCGGATCGTAACCTTGCGGGTCGTACCCAGGTGGCCGGTAGTCCGGCGGGACTACCCGGCGGGGTTGCGCCAGCGGGGGCGGCTGGCCGGCCGCCCGGCGCATGCCGGGTGGCTGCGCACGCGGCGGGCGGAAATCGGGCCCTGCTCGCGTCTCGTCCGCTTGCCGGGCATGGCGCGCGTGTCGTCTGCCAGGCCTGCCGGTCCTGTCCGGCGCAGCCTCGGCCGCGCCGTCGTAGCCGACAGTTGCCGGTCCTGGCCCGTTTCCCCGATAGCGGTCGTGCTCTTCGAACTGGAACGTCGGCTCTGCGCCGCCAGCCCAGTCGCTCGCTCGGTCGTGTCCGGCATCGTCCCCCCAGTCCACGCCGGACAGGTCGATGTGCCACCCGGTGTCATCGAACAGAGGCCCTGTGTAATCCTGGCCTGCGCTCCAGCCCGGCACCGCGGGCCGGACGTCCCAGCCCCGGCCGCCGGAGTCCGGATACGAGTCCGGCTCGGGCACCCCGGTGGTCATCGGCCTCCTGTCGTCACGGCCCTGGCGCATTAGCTCGACCGAGCTGCGTGCGTTCAGCCATGACGGTATCCGGTTCTGCCGGCTTTGTGCTGTCCTCACCGCCCTGATCTGCGGCGGGACCGGGATCGGCGGACTGGTCGGTGCCAGCGGACGGGCGACCGCGGCGCACCACGCGGGCGGCATAGGCGATGAGGAAGATGCCCACGGCGGCAGCACAGATGATCACCACCAGGACGCCTACCTGAGTCGCCTCTACGGTCATCGACAGGCTCTGGGACGGAAGCGTCAGCGGCTGGCCGCCGGAGTTCAGGGGCGTGATGGTGATCACGGTCGAACCCACCTGGGTCGCCTGGACAGTCAGCTTGACCGCCACCGATGTGCTGGCCGGAACCGTCACCAGGCCGCTTGGCTGCATAGTGATCCTGACGCCGGTGGCATGGCTGTACTGCAGCTGCAACCGAACCCGGATGGGGTAACTGAGCCGGTTGTCGATCGACACTGGCACGCTGCCCTTGAGCCCGCCGAGCACCACCTTGGGTTCGGCGAAGATCTGCACGCCCTGCTCTTGGCTGGCAACCTCGCTGGTGATCGTCCGGAGCATGGCCAGCGCGGTGCCGCTCGCAGTGCCCTGCCAGGCCGATGACTCCGCGGTGGAGACCGCCAGCGACAGCGCGTTGTCCGGGCTGGCGGCCATGTCTTGCAGCTGCGCGATCTTACGGTCGGCGCCGGCGAGCTTGCGCAGTTCACGCCGGCTGATCCGGGTCGGCGAGCCAGCCCAGCCCGAGTTCGGCGGCACTTCGGGGACGTGCTTGCCACTGGTCAGCGACGTCAGGCCGACCGGGCTCAGCCACGGTGCCGCCGCGGTCGCGGCGAGCAGGTCCGCGGTCAGCCCGCCTGCCGGGTCGAAGCGCCGCGGCGGCGCCACGATCAGGGCCGCGCCCGGGTTCTGCTCAGCGTCCAGCGCGGTCTGGGCCAGGAAGTCCTGCGCGATCGCGAACGCCGAGTCCGGTGCCCTGCCGCCGGCGGCGAGGACCCGGGTCAGCGAGTCGCTGGCCAGCAGGACGGTCATGTAGCCGCCTGCGCCGTTCGTCACCCGAACGGCCGTGGCCGTCACGCCCGGCATCGCGGACTGGCTCAGCACCAGCGTGCGAATGCCGTCCTGGGCGGCGAGGTTCTCCACAGTCGAGTAACCGGCGACGCCGCCTGCTGGCCAGGCGACGCCGGCGGCCTGGCTGAGGTCAGGTGCGCTGGCACCGGCCGCTGATGACCGGGGGTTCCGGCGCAGGATCTGCTGGCCGATCTGCTGGCCGAGGTCAAAGGACAGCTTCACGTCCGGTGCCTGGCCGGGGTTTGCTACCAGCGCGGCCACGTCCGGGTCGGCGTACGCGGTGAAGAACACCGGTTCAGCCGAGGTCACCTGCCGGAGCCTGGCGAGCCAGCCCCGAGCCGCGCTCGCCCAGCGCGGCCGCGCACTACGACAGCCCGCGATGGCCCGCACGTTGGCCAGCAGGGCCGGATCGATAGCCCAGGTAACGCCGTCGTACCTGGACAGGTTCTGGGGCGGCGGCTCGGATCGGACCACCCGGCCCCGCGGTGACCGTCCGGATCCGGCCGCGGCCGAATACACAGCAGCGGCGGCAGCGGAATCCTGGCCGGCCGCGACCAGCTGGCCGAGCCGTCCGCTGCTGCGCAGGCTCGCGACCAGCGCCTTAGCGCGCGCTCCCACGCAAGAGTTCTGCCAGGGCTGACCGAGCAGCGGCTTGCCGATCAACGGCAGTACCCACGAGATCTGGGTCCGGGCCGGGATGGAGTTGCCGTACGGGCCCTTCCTGGCCGGCACGTACGGCAGGAACGTGGTAGTGGCGGCGACCGGCAACTGGACCTGCCCGGTCGGCGCCTGCGCGGTCTGCACCTGGCTGATCTGCACCTGCGCGGTCAGCGGGTACACGCCGAATCTCGTCATGCCGATCGAGTTGGCGTTCACCTGAACAGACCACCGGTCCGTGCCCCCTGGCCGCAGCGGCACCGTCGTCTGCCAGGTCCCGTGGGGCAGCGGCGTACTGGCAAGATCGTCTTGCGAATTGCCCGCCGGTCCCAGCTCGGTGGTGCGGCTGACCGGCGTGCTGGAGCCCAGCAACTGCACCGACAAGCCACTGAGCGGCTGGCTTGCCGTGCTGGTTATCAGCCCGGTCACGGTGATCGTGGCGCCCGGCGCAGCCTGCTGCGGGGTCATGCCGGTGATAACGACGCTGACCTGGCTGGCTGCGGACCGCTGGCTGGCTGCGGACCGCTGGCTGGCTGCGGACCGCTGGCTGGCCGCCGCGACGGCCGGAGCCTGGCCCGCGAGCAGCATGCCGGGCAGCCCGAGCGCCGCGAGAACGAGCGCGACGGCCACGCCACGGCCTGCGCGATCGGCAACGGCTCGCCCGCCGGGCACACGGCCGGGCACACTTCCAGGCTCACGGCCGGGCATCCGGCCGCCGGCCGTCGTCAGCCGGACGCCCGGATGCACGCGGGATCCGTGCGTCGGTGGCATGCCCAGAATGCTATTGCGGGCAGGCGGGTGCCGGAGGCCGCGCTCGCGGCGAATGCTCGTTGCCCGCTGGCTGGGCAGTATTCTGCGACTCATCTCCCGGACTTCCGGACTTCCGGGCTTTCCCGTTTCCGACAGGTTACGCGCAGGACTTACTCTCAATGGCTGTGCCAGATCCAGATTCGCTGACTGACCGCCAGCTGCAAGCCGCGGCCGCGCTGCTTGCCGCGGTCTCAGCACATGCGGGCGAACTCGGCGCCCTGTTCGCCGCGGCAGGCCAGGAGATTGCCCTGGTCGGCGGGTCGGTTCGCGATGTCTTCCTCGGCCGCGAGCCCGGTGATCTGGACCTGGCCACTGACGCGCCGCCCGACCGCATCCTGGAGATCACCCGCGACTGGGCTGACCAGGTGTGGACCATCGGGATCGAGTTCGGCACCGTCGGGCTGCGCAAGGGCGGTTCGACCTTCGAGATCACCACCTACCGCAGCGACAGCTATGACCGGACCTCCCGTAAGCCGGCGGTGTCGTACGGCCAGTCCCTGCAGGACGATCTGTCCAGGCGCGATTTCACGGTCAACGCGATGGCGGCCCGGCTGCCGGGGTACCAGCTGGTCGATCCGTTCGGCGGGCTGGCGGACTTGCGGCGCCGGCTGCTGCGAACGCCGGGCGGGCCAAAGGCCTCGTTTACCGACGATCCGCTGCGGATCCTGCGGGCTGCCAGGTTCACCGCCCAGCTCGGTTTCACGGTCGTACCCGAGGTCCGGCAGGCGATGACCGAGTTCGCCGGACTGCTGGCGCCGCCTAAGGTCTCGGCCGAGCGGATCGAAGGCGAGCTGACCAAGCTGCTCCTGTCGCCGCTGCCCGGCGGGCCGGCCGCGGGCATCGCGCTGCTGGTCGAGACGGAAGTGGCCGAGCAGGTGCTGCCCGAGGTCAGCGCGCTGCGGCTGGAAGCGGATGAGCACTTCAGGCACAAGGATGTGTACCAGCATTCGCTGACCGTCCTCAGCCAGGCGATCGAGCTCGAAGGCAGGTACGGCCTGCAGCCCGACATCGTGCTGCGGCTCGCGGCGCTGCTGCACGACATCGGCAAGCCGCGGACCCGCTCGAGGCTCCCAGACGGCCGGGTCGCCTTCCACCATCACGAGGTCGTCGGGGCCAAGATGGCCCGCAAGCGGCTGGCGGCGCTGCGCTACCGGAAGGACATCGTGGCGGACGTGAGCCGCCTGGTGGAGCTGCACCTGCGGTTCCACGGGTACGGCGGCGGCGAGTGGACCGACTCCGCGGTGCGCCGGTACGTCACCGATGCCGGCCCGCTGCTCTCCCGGCTGCATGCCCTGACCAGGGCAGACTGCACGACCAGGAACAAGGCGAAGGCACTGCGGCTGGCCCGGGCCTACGACAATCTGGAAACGCGGATCGACGAGCTAGCCGCACGGGAGGAGCTAGACAGCATCCGGCCGGACCTGGACGGCAACGAGATCATGGCGATCCTGGGCATCCGGCCGGGGCCGCTGGTCGGCAGGGCTTATAAGCACCTGCTGGAGCTGCGGATCGAGGCCGGGCCGCTCGGCCGGGACCGCGCCGTTCAGGAACTGCTGACCTGGGCCGCGTCGGAGGGGATAGCGCCGCCGGCGCCAGGCCCGGCGGAGTGACGGCCGGCCGTCCAGTGGACGACCGCGACCAGCGCGTATCCGACGGCGATCACTGCGATGAGGATCGGCGAACGGCCGCTGAGCGGCATGAAGGGAACGCAGATCAGGGCGCCGGCCGCGAAAGTGATGTTGAACATCATGTCGTAATAGGAAAACGCCCTGCCGCGGTAGTCGTCCGCCAGTTGTTCCTGCAGGATCGTGGTGGCGCAGATCGCGACGGCCTGCCCGGCCAGGCCGAGGCAGAAGCCCATGATGATGTAGGGGATCTGGCCGAAGGTCTCGCCGAAGAGTCCGGTCGCCGCCGCGCTGGCGGCCAGCATAAGGGTGATGCAAGCGGGCTTTGTCAGTCGCCTGGTCAGCGGCGGTGTGACGAGGGCCGCGCAAAAGTAGCCGGTGGCCACGGCCACTATGAGGTAGCCGTAGTGCGTCTCCGCGATGCTGGGCTTGATCCCGCGATAGAAGAAGTTCCGGTACAGCAGGATCGACATCAGGAACAAGATCCCGTAGAAGAACCGGTTGCCGCCGGTCGCGCCGAGTGCGGCGGCGGCCCCGCGGCGCCTGACGATGTAGCTAACGCCCGTCACCAGGCCAGCCGCTACCGCCCGGAGTTCAGCCAGGACCTGGCCCGCCGCTACCTGGCTGGGCTCGCCAGCAGGGCCGAGCAGGTCCCGCTGCATGGTCCTGGCGACGAGGCTGGCGGCCACGTAGCACGCGCCGGCGACCAGCAGCGTTATGGCCGCACCCGCCTCGGTGTCGCCGGTCGCCGCGTTCACCCCGAGCCCGACGATCCCGCCGATCGCAGCCAGGGTCCCGCCAGCGGTCGGTGACACCGAGTTGCCCATCACCAACTTGTCCCCGGCGACCACGTGCGGGAGCGCGGCCGACAACGACGACAGGAAGAACCTGTTCACGCCCAGCACCAGCAAGACCGCCACGTACAGCGGAACGCCTAGGTTCCCCGACGCCATCAGCCCGGCCGTCAGCGCGACGAAGACCGACCTCAGCAGCGCCGAGTAGGTCAGGATCTGGCGCCGTGACCACCGGTCGATGAACACCCCCGCGAACGGGCCGATCAGCGAGTACGGGCCGTAGAGAACGGCGAACGCGGCTGCCCCGCGCAGCGGGTCCGGGAATGTCGAGGCGTTGAAGAACACGTAGGTGCCGAGTCCGGCGGTGAAGATGCCGTCGCCGGTCTGCGAGATCATCCGGGTGGACAGCAGGCGCCGGAAATCGCGCTCGGCCCACACAATGCGCAAGTCGTGCACGAACGAGCCCCTGGCCGCCGGCCCGCCCGGGCTGCCAGGCGGCGGTTCCTGCGCTGGAACTGGCGCTGCCGGATGCGGCTCCTGCCACGACACTCGACCAGCCTATGGGTGCGCGCGCGGCCGCGGCCAATGTGGTACGGCCCGGCGGGAGCCGCAGCCTGGTGGCCGGGCTCCCGCCAGCGGGCTTCAGCGCTCGACTTCGCCGCGGATGAACTTGTCCACCGAATCCCTGGCGACGTCGTCGCTGTACTGCACGGGCGGTGACTTCATGAAATATGAGGAAGCCGACAGGACAGGCCCGGCGATGCCGCGGTCCTTGGCGATCTTGGCGGCGCGGACGGCGTCGATGATGACGCCAGCCGAGTTCGGCGAATCCCAGACCTCGAGCTTGTACTCCAGGTTCAACGGGGTGTCACCGAAGGAACGGCCCTCGAGCCGGACGTAGGCCCATTTCCGATCATCCAGCCACGGCACGTGGTCAGAAGGCCCGATGTGGACGTCGGCCTTCGCCATCTCATGCGGAATCTGCGAGGTCACCGACTGCGTCTTAGAGATCTTCTTGGACTGCAGGCGCTTGCGCTCCAGCATGTTCATGAAGTCCATGTTCCCGCCGAAATTGAGCTGGTAAGTACGCAGCAGTTCGACGCCGCGGTCCTCGAACAGCTTGGCCAGCACCCGGTGCGTGATGGTGGCGCCGACCTGGGACTTGATGTCGTCGCCGATAATCGGCAGCCCGGCAGCGGTGAATCTGGCCGCCCACTCCGGGTCGGATGCGATGAAAACCGGAAGTGCGTTCACGAACGCGACGCCGGCGTCGATGGCGCACTGCGCGTAGAAGCGATCGGCCTGCTCCGAGCCCACCGGGAGGTAGGAAACGAGCACGTCTGCCCGGCTGTCGCGGAGCACTTGGACCACGTCGGCCGGCTGCTCGTCCGACTCGGTGATGATCTCCTGGTAGTACTCGCCGAGCCCGTCCATCGTCGGCCCGCGCTGAACGACCACCCCGGTCGGCGGCACGTCGCAGATCTTGATGGTGTTGTTCTCGCTGGCCACGATCGCCTCAGCGATATCCCGCCCGACCTTCTTCGCATCGACGTCGAACGCGGCGACGAACTCGATGTCACGGACGTGATACGGACCGAACTGGACGTGCATCAGGCCCGGTACCCGACTCGCCGGGTCGGCGTCTTTGTAGTACTCAACACCCTGAACGAGGGAACTGGCGCAGTTCCCGACGCCCACGATGGCTACCCGTACCGAACCCATGAGGATTGCTCCTTATCTTTGCCGCGCAGCGACGATCGCTCGCCGGTCCCTTACGTTCCGCCGCTGCCTGTACGTCCCCCGGCAGGACCGCCGGGCTGGGAACCCGACTGCCGCTCCGAGGCGATCAGCTCATTCAGCCAGCGGACTTCGCGTTCCACTGACTCCAGACCGTGCCGCTGCAACTCCAGCGTGTAGCTGTCGACCCGCTCGCGGGTCCGGGTCGCCGCCGCGCGGAAACCCTCCAGCCGCTCTTCGAGCTTGCTCCGGCGCCCCTCGAGTATCCGCATCCTGATCTCGGCCTGGGTCAGGCCAAAGAACGCGAAATGCACCCCGAAGCCCTCGTCCTCCCAGGAGGCCGGGCCGGACTGCCCGAGAAGGTCGTTGAGCCGCTCCTTGCCGTCCGCGGTGAGCCGGTAGACGATCTTGGAACGGCGCGGCCGGTCGGCCGGCCTGCCTGGCTCGCCCGCCGAGTCCTCGGCAATCAGGCCCTTGCCGAGCAGGTCTTTCAGCGCCGGGTACAGAGACCCGTAACCGAACGCGCGGAAGGCGCCGAGCAGCGAGCTGAGCCGCTTGCGCAGCTCGTACCCGTGCATCGGGGTCTCGTGCAGGATGCCGAGAATCGCGAGCTCAAGTACGCCAGATCGCTGGCTTCCCATACCCGCTCGCACCTCGCATTCCACGCACAGCTAGCATCAGGGCAAGCGATTCGCCAGCCGGACCTGTTGCTCCGATGTATCGCATTGATACATCGCAACGATATGCAATGAGCGGTCGGGACGCAAGCGGGCGGTGCCCGCGGCTCGGCTGCGGGCTTCTGATCTCGGCCCGGCCGCAACGCGATGACCAGTCAGGTCTCCTGCGATGAGCAGTTCCGTCGTAACCTGTCGGGCATGAGGCGATCGGTCGTTGACTACGGGCTAGCCCGCCGGGCGACGCTGGCCTCCGTGCTCTCCGGCCGCACGCCGGTGACTGACGTTTGCGATGCGCACCCTTACCTGCTGCGCGCTGCCAAGTTCCACGGCGAGGCCACGGACATTGCCTGCCCGATCTGCCGAAAGACGAAGCTCACCCACGTCACCTACGTCTATGGCGACGAACTGGGGCGCTACGAGGGCCGGGTGAAGCGCGGGCCGGAACTGGACGAAATGGCGGCCGAATATGCGGAGTTCCAGGTCTATGTAGTCGAGGTCTGCCAAAGTTGTGCCTGGAACCATCTCGCGTCGTCCTATGTCCTGGGTACGGGCGAGCCGACTCCCCGGCGCAGTCGGCGAGCCAGGGCAGGCGAGTAAACGGTCGGGTCCGTGCGACTTCGGCCGCTGGCCGCAGGCGCGGCTGGTCGCCGAGCGTGACGCGATACGTGCCGGGATGGTAAGTACCGCCAGGTAACGTGTCTTACCTGGCGGATAGCCGCTGCTTGCCACCGCTCCCGACCGACCAGCGAGGACGCGTGAGTAACCCAGACTTGTCCGGCCAGTACTGGCAGGACCAGGACGATGCCGGTTATGGCTCGGGCTGGCGCACCGGCGCGGGCCTGCCGGGGCGTGAGCAAACGCCGTGGGACGACGACGCCGGCCTGTGGCGCGACGATCGTAGCGCGGGCCGCCAAGAGCCAGGTGGCCGCCAGCAGGCGTCAAGGTACCGGCATAGCGCGTCGGCTGGCCGGGGCTCGCGGCACGAGCCGCTGGACGACGACCGTGCTCCGGGCCGTGCTTCGGGCCGGTACGCAGGCGGGGCGCGCCGGGCGGCCGGTGCCGGTCGCGGCGACTGGGCCGCCCGGCTGAGCCAGAGCGCCGGCGACCTGCGGAACCGGCTGGGAATGGGGAGCCGTGCCGCGGGCCGCGCTGATTACGGTCCCGGTGATTACGGCACTGGTGAGTACGGTCGCGCTGACTATGGTCCCGGTGATTACGGCACTGGTGAGTACGGTCGCGCTGACTATGGTCCCGGTGATTACGGCACTGGTGAATACGGTCCGGGTGACAACGGCACCGGGCGGGCGGGAGGCCGTACGGCGCTGCGTGACCCGGCGGACGGCTTCCGGGCCGAGCCCGACCTGGCCGGCGCCGGGCAGCGCTCCCAGATCACGGGCCGGTCGTTTGGCCGTGGCGGCCGCGATGGGTCGGGCGGGGGCGACGGGTTCGGCGGCGGCGGCCGTGGCGGCGGTTCGCGCGGGCCGGACCCGCGCAACCGCCTCGAGCGGTTCGCGGACTGGCTGCTGTACGGACGCTGGTGGCGGCACTGGACCTGGAAGAAGGCGCTCGCCGTGTGCGGCGCCGCGGTTGCGGCCATGATCGCGCTTCCGGTGCTGGCGTTCCTGATCTTGTACGCCACCACGCCGCTCCCCACGGCCGAGAACGCGCTGCTACGCGGCGCCACCTCGACGGTGTACTTCAGCAACCGGACGCTGCTCGGGACATTCACCAATGGCGGCTTCAGCCACCAGATCCTCACCACCCAGCAGATCCCGAAGATCATGGATGAGGCAATCGTGGCGGCCGAGGACCGGCATTTCTACACCGAAGGCGGCATCTCGTTCACCGGCACCATCCGGGCCGCTCTGAACGACCTGTTCGGCAGCGGCAACCTGCAGGGCGCCTCAACCATCACAGAGCAGTTCGCGAAGAACTATTATCAGAGCCTCAGCAATATTGCCGCGAGCCAGTCCATCACCTACAAGATCGACGAGGTCATCGCGGCCATGAAGATCGCGCGTACCAAATCGAAGTCGTGGGTGCTGACCCAGTACCTGAACACGGCCCCATTCGGGCCGACGACCTACGGCGTCGGCGCGGGCGCGCTGCAGTACTTCAACATCAACCTCACCAAGCCCGGCGCGAACCTGAGCGTCGCGAGGGCGGCGATGCTCGCGGCGATGCCGAACAGCCCGTCCGGGCAAAGCCCCTACCCGAGTTCCGGGCTCGCGTTCGAGAACCTGGTATACCGGTGGCAGTACGTGCTGCACTACATGGTCATTGATGGCGCCATTACCCAGGCACAGGCAAATAGCCTGTGCGTCAACTGCGCTCTGCCGCAGGCCGAGAAGGTCTTCACGAGGGCAGTGCAGCCGGTGCCGCCGGGTTCGACCAATGGCTGGAACGGCTACGACGGCTACCTCATGGAGATGGTCCAGCAGGAGCTCCAGGGCACCTATCACCTGACCGCCAGCCAGATCGACACCGGCGGGTACCGGATCATCACCACCTTCAAGCCATCTATGGTCAACGCCCTCGCCCGCGCCGTGAACACGGAGAAGCGGCGGATGCGGGCCGCAGGCGTACCGCTGCCGAAGTACGACTTCATCGGCGCCACCCTGATAGACCCGCAGACCGGCGCTATCGACGCGATCTACGGTGGCCCTGGATACGGGGCGAGCAACTGCAACGGCGTCTGCGATCTCGACATGGCCGAATCCCCGCACCCGGTCGGCTCGTCGTTCAAGCCCTATGTCCTGGCAACAGCGGTCAATGAGGGCATGAACGTGTCCACCAGCGTGCTCAACGGCTACTCTCCGCTGTGGATACCGCCGCAGACAGAACCAATGAAGCTGTCCCAGCGCAACCAGCCGGCCAACACGTTTGGCTGGTGGGAATCCAACACCGAACTGCCCGGCGGCGGGCCGATTAGCGTGCCGGATGCGGCGGCGGTCTCGTCTGACCCCGCTTTCGGCGATCTGGTCCACCGGGTAGGCGTGTATAACGTGATCAATATGGCCCAGGCGTTCGGCGTGGGTTCCACGCCGCTGACGTACCAGACTCCTGTGCTGACGGCAAACGGTACCGAGAAATACGTGAACAACGATCTCGTGGCGATGCAGGACACTTTCGGCCCGAACGGGAGCGACGCAGGCGCGGTCAACATCACCTACGGTCAGTCTCCGGTCACAGCGGTCGAGCAGGCGTCGATGATGGCCACGCTCGCTGACGATGGCGTCTTCCATACCCCGCATGTGATCGCCCGCCTTACCCGCGGTTCGACGACGATCCCGCTGAGGGTGACCATCCGGCGGGTGCTGAGCCCGGCCGCGGCGGCCGATGAGGACTACGCGCTGTCTTTCGACAACCAGCCGACTTACCCCGGCGCCACCGCTTGGCCGAACGCTGCCTGGAACCGGCCGGTGATCGGTAAGACCGGAACTCTGGGCATCGGCAACACAGTCCAGGATGCGTGGTTCATCGGCGCGATCCCGCAGTACTCGCTGGCCGTTGGCCTGTTCACGAACAGTTCCAGCGAGAACCTGAATAACCTGGCATCCACCCTTGGGATGGGCGGAGCGTTTGGTGGCGCGTGGCCGGCCGCTACCTGGGATCAGTTCATGACGACCGAGTTCGGCAGCCTGCCGGTTCAGCACTTCGCGACGCCGAACTACGCCGGCTTCACCAAGTGGGTCCAGGTCGCTGCCCAGACTCCGCACAAGCAGGCATGCCAGCAGGGACCCGGCCCGTTCGGGCACAAGTGCAAGAACTGCCCGCCCGGGCACAGCCACCAGTGCGGGAACCCGCAGCCATCGCCGTCCTGCCAGGGCTCCGGTTTCGGCCAGTGCACAGGCTCTCCGTCGCCGACACCCACCTGTCCGGGATCGGGTGGCCCGTCGTGCGGCTCGCCGTCGCCGTCGCCGACGCCGAGCGCAAGCTGTACGTCAGCGCCGCCCGGCCCGCCGTGCGGCCAGGGTGCGACTACGGCAAGTTACCTTTTCGGTCCGGCAACTGCCCGCAGTTCGCCGGGGAGGGCAACGGCCCCGGCACCGAGCATGGTGCTGACCGCTGCCGAGGCTGCGGATATCCGGGTCGCTGCCGTGCTCGGCCTGGTTACCTAAGTTAAGACCGGGGTCGATCGTGCCCGACTCGATCCCGGCATGGCAGTCCGGGCCGGACCCGAAGCCGTCCCGCGATTTGTTGCCGTGAACCAGGTCGATCCTGCCGGTGATCGCCTTGACCCCCGGCACGAGGGTGGCCAGGTCCTTACCCGAGGCGAAGGCGTGACAGGTGTCCAGGCAGAAGCCCACGTCTCCGGTACCGTCGGCGGCGGTCGCGATGGCGTGCGGCCCGCCTATCGAAGGTGTCAGCCGAATCCGCCGTGCGCCAGGCCGAGGCCCGCGCCGACCCCGGCGGCGATGATGCCAGCCATGATGAAGACCCGCTGCTCCCTGGTCGCGGACAGCATCTGGGCCACCATGCCGACGCCGAACGCCAGGATGCCGATGATGCTCGCTGCCAGGTGCGCGTTGACCACCAGGCCAAGGGCGAATCCGGCAATACCCGCGAGGAACGTGAAGGCAGTGGCGGCGTTCAGCTTCGGGTGCCGCTGACCGTCGGTGTTCAGGGTGAGTCGCAGCCCGCGTGTCTCTGGTTGCGCACCCTGTGTCTGCGTACCCTGTGTCTGCGCGCCCTGTCTCTGCATGCTCGTGGCCTCAGGCATCGCTACCCCCACCGATGGGAATCTGCTGCCTACCAGTCTGTTCCCATAAGCGCCGGAAAGGAACCCGCAACGCTCAGGGCGGCCGCGCGAGGCGACCCGCCGGGCGCTGATGGCGGCATTGCGGGAGCGGCCGGAACTGTCACGGGCGGCTGGTAGGCTGCAGCGCAGCAGCGATCTGGCCCGTCGGACGGGCGGAACGCAGCTCCTCCTGTCACGGAGATACCGTGACCGCCAGAGTCCAGAGGAGGCATGCGGATACCCATGCGCCAGTACGAGATGATGATCATCCTCGATCCCGCGCTGGAAGAGCGCACCGTGCAGCCGTCACTCGAGCAGTTCCTCACGGTAGTCACTTCAGCTGGCGGAACCGTCGGCAAGGTAGACGTCTGGGGTCGCCGCCGGCTTGCCTACGAGATCGACAAGAAGCCCGATGGCATCTACACCGTCGTCGAGCTCACCGCCGAACCCGACACCGTCAAGGAACTCGACCGCCAGCTCAATCTCAACGAGGCGGTCCTGCGGACTAAGATCCTCCGGCTTGACCTGCGCTGAGCTGCAGGTTAGGCCAGCTCCGGCGGCCCAGCCGGTCCGCCAGCACAAGCTCGACCCACCCGACCCGAGCGAGCGGGAGAACCCCGATGGCAGCAGGCGACACGAACATCACGATCATCGGCAACCTCGTCAATGATCCGGAGCTTCGTTACACCCCCACCGGCCAGGCAGTCGCTACTTTCCGGATAGCCTCAACGCCCAGATTCATGGACAGGGCCACTAATGAGTGGAAAGACGGCGACTCGCTGTTCCTGTCCTGCAACGTGTGGCGGCAGGCTGCGGAGAACGTGGCGGAGAGCCTTCAGCGCGGCATGCGCGTTATCGTGTCCGGCCGGCTGAAGCAGCGTCAGTACGAGACGCGCGAGGGCGAGAAGCGCACCGTCTACGAGATCGAGGTCGACGAGGTAGGACCGTCCTTGCGGAATGCCTCGGCCAAGGTCAGCCGGTCAACCAGGTCCGGCGGCGGCGGTGGCTTCGGCGGCCAGTCAGGCCAAGGCGGCCAGTCAGGCCAAGGCGGCCAGGGCGGGTATGGTGGGGGCGCGGGCCGCGCCAATGACGACCCGTGGGCAGCTGACCCAGCCGACAACGGCTTCTCCGACGAGCCCCCCTTCTGACAAGCTGCCGGTTAACCGAATCAGACAAAAGAAACCGACCATCCCCGCCGCAAGCGGGGCTCTGCCAACCTTCCCGGCCGCAGGCCGGGACAGCGAAGGAGCACCACGATGGCCAAGCCACCGATCCGCAAGCCGAAGAAGAAGGTCTGCCTTTTCTGTCAGGAAAAGGTCATCAGAGTGGACTACAAGGACACCGGGCTGTTGCGGAAGTTCATTTCCGACCGCGGCAAGATCCGTGCCCGGCGGGTATCCGGCAACTGCACGCAGCATCAGCGCGATGTCGCCACGGCGATCAAGAACGCGCGCGAGATGGCGCTGCTGCCCTACACGAGCACGGCTCGCTAGCCCGAGGGAGGCACCGAAGCCATGAGCGGCAAGCCAATGAAGCTCATCTTGACCCAGGAAGTGACCGGCCTGGGCACGCCTGGCGACGTCGTCGAGGTCAAGGCCGGATATGGCCGCAACTACCTCGTCCCGCGCAGCCTGGCCATGCCGTGGACCCGCGGCTCGGAGAAGCAGATCGATCTGATCAAGCGCGCCAGGCAAGCACGCGAGATCCGCAGCCTGGACGACGCCAGGGAAGCAGCCAGCAGGCTGAGCGGCCTTAAGGTACGGCTGCAGAAGAGGGCCGGCAGCGGTGGCCGCCTGTTTGGCTCGATCTCAACGGCGGACATCGCCGAGGCGGTCAGGAATGCCGGGGGTCCTGAGCTCGACAAGCGCAAGATCGAGGTCAAGAACCCGATCAAGACCATCGGCGCCCATCAGGTCGCGGTACGCCTGCACCCCGACGTCAGCGCCAGGCTCGACATCGAGGTAGCGGCGAGCTGAGGTTACGTGCGGGCTAAGGGCCGGGCGGTGGGAGCGACACTATCCTGCCCCCGGCCTTTAGCCGTCGGCCGACTTTTTGTTTCGCGCCGCGGACGGCGAGTACCGGGCCATCCGCGCGGCTAGCACCGGATCGGCCGCCGTGATCATCTCCCATGCTCCGGCCAGCCGCGCGGCGAGTTCCGTGCCCGTTGCGTCGTCGCCCGTGCTGATCGCGGCTGCAAGCTCATCGACTGCCTCAGCCACCGCGGCCGCCATGTCCGCCGCTGACTGGTCCGGCCCCCGCGGTCCGGAAATCGAACACATACTCGAACTCTAGATGCACCTGGCTCAGCGCGCATGCCAAACCGGCGGATCTGCTAGCCCCTCGGATACGTCCGGCAAGGCTCTGGGCTTACGTTGGACGTCAAATTCTTAGTGTGGATAACTTAGCGTGGCCGGGACCGTTCTCGGCGGGCTAAAAAATCTTCTATGCACAGCCTGGGTAGAACGTTCTCGCTGGCCCAAGCGGTAATTCGCGGCAATCCTCAGCTATTTCCACAACCGTATCCCCAGGCTGCGCACAGCGCCTGCGGCGTGTCTGCACAGCCTGTCCACAGGGCTGTGCACACGACGACTCGACGGTCGGCGCGACACGCTGAAAACTGTCGGATGCGTTCGATAGAACAAGCCTGGGACCTCGCAGCGGCCGGTGCGGAATTGGCAGCTGCTGCGTGACCCAAAGGTGTGGCAATAGTGCGTTCTGGCGGGCCTGAGAGGGGAGAGGCACCCGGTGAGCATTGCGGAGATCGCGCCGCGGGGCGAGGGATTCGAGCGGACGCCGCCGCACGACCTCGCCGCCGAGCAATGCGTGCTGGGCGGCATGATGCTGTCGAAGGACGCCATCGCCGACGTGCTTGACGTGATCAAGGCTCACGACTACTACCGGCCCGCGCACCAGATCATCCACGACGTCATCCTGGACCTCTACGGTCGCGGTGAGCCCGCCGACGCGGTGACCGTGGCGGCCGAACTGACTCGCAATGGTGATATCGGCCGGATGGGCGGCGCGCCGTACCTTCACACCCTGATCGCGTCCGTGCCGACTGCGGCCAACGCCGGCTACTACGCGCGAATCGTTCGCGAGCGCGCCATCCTGCGGCGCTTGGTCGAAGTTGGCACCCGGATCGTGCAGCTCGGCTACGCCGGTGACGGCGACGCGGACGAGCTCGTCGACCGGGCAGAAGCAGAGATATACGGGGTAACCGACCGCCGGATCAGCGAGGATTACCTTCCGCTCGCGGAGATCATGCCGGGTGCGCTGGACGAGATCGAGGCGATCGGCAGCAGGGGCGCCACCCTGGCCGGCGTCCCGACCGGCTTCGCTGATCTTGATGCGCTGACCAATGGCTTGCATCCAGGGCAGATGATTGTCATCGCGGCCCGCCCGGCGATGGGGAAGTCGGCCCTCGCGCTCGACATCGCTAGGGCAGCGGCGGTGCAATCCGGGCTGACCGCTGTCTTGTTCAGCCTGGAGATGAGCCGTAACGAGATCACGATGCGGCTGTTGTCAGCCGAAGCGCGGGTACCGCTCCAGGCGATGCGCACCGGCCAGCTCAGCGAGGATGACTGGACCAGGCTGGCGCGGCGGATGAGCGAGGTTGTCGATGCACCGCTGTACATCGATGACTCTCCGAACATGTCGATGATGGAGATCCGGTCCAAGTGCCGGCGCCTCAAGCAGCGCCATAACCTCAGTCTCGTTGTCATCGACTACCTGCAGCTGATGAGTTCCCCAAAGCGCGTCGAGAACCGTCAGCAGGAAGTGTCCGAGCTGTCCCGGTCGCTGAAGCTGCTGGCCAAGGAGCTTGGCGTGCCCGTCGTTGCACTGGCCCAGCTCAACCGCGGCCCGGAGATGAGGACTGACAAACGCCCATTGCTCGCAGACCTTCGCGAATCGGGCAGCATTGAGCAGGATGCGGACGTCGTGATCTTGCTGCATCGCGAGGATGCCTATGAGCGGGAGTCGCCCAGGGCCGGTGAGGCGGATCTCATCGTGGCCAAGCACCGGAACGGCCCGACGACCACTGTGACGGTCGCCTTCCAGGGGCACTACAGCCGCTTCGTCGACATGGCGCCGATCTGACGCTGGGCCCCAGCTGTGATTGTCCCGCCGGGCTTGTACGCGACGAGCAGGAACCGGTGCCCGCAGGTCGTGACCGGCCAGGCGCTGGCATCCTCGTACAGGGCACGAAGGCGGTCCCGGTGTTCATCGAGGCTGTACCCCGGGATTGACCAGCTGACGGCCTTCAGGTAGAAGACGACGGCTGCGATATCGTCGAAGCGCATTCGCTGGTCGGCCCTGACAGCGTCCTCAATCACTAATCCCGCTTCGGTGACCTGCTGCTTGGCCAGCCCGATCCAGCTCTCCGGCTCCTCCGACGTCTCGATTCCAAGTATCTGGGCTAGGTCGTCGTTGTCGCGGTAATCGACCTGCTGGGTCACGAAGGTGCCGCCCGGCGCGAGGACGCGGCTGACCTCGGCAGCGAGAAATGACTCGTGCCGGTTGCATATCAGGTCCAGCGAGCCGTCACGAAACGGCAGGCGGCCACCGTCGCTAGCCGCGTTCTGGTCCATGTTGTCGGCTGCTGCCTCGTTCTGGATCACAGGGATGCCGAGCGGCAGCAGGCGCCGTCCTGCCACCGGTACGTTGGGCGGCCATGCCTCGCTCGCGACCGTGCGTGGCGCGCGATCCGGAAGCCGGGCTAGGGTCTCGCCGCCACCGGTACCCATGTCCAGCATCGTCCGGGCAGTGCGGGCCAGGGCGGCGACGCGGGCGCTGTAGTCCCACGGCAGCGGCTCGGTCCAGGAGCGGCGATCTAGCCAGGAGAAATCCCACCCGGAGAATGGCGCAGTCAGCGCCTCGGTCACGAGCTCGTCAAAGCCTGCCACCGCGCCAGCTTGCCAGATAGCACCTGCCGCAGGCGCCGACTTACGCCAAGCGCAGGCCGCTCCGGTCGTTCTCCCTCGTGATCGGTTCGCCCCGAATATCCCGGCGAGCTCGTCACTACATTCCGGTAGCGGAGTCGGAATTCATCGCGCCCGCGGTAACAGGGTGTGTGTTGAGGTGTGCTCGATAGAGCAGGTTGCCGTAGCAGTGGCCACTTATGTCAGGTGGCCTCAGCGCGTCATCAGGGTAGGGTCGGCAGGTGCCCGAGCTGCAGCAGTTGCGTGCTGATCATGCCCCGGCGGTCCTTGCCTTCGAGCTCGCGAACCGCGCCTACTTCGCTGCCTCGATCTCCGACCGGGGTGATGAGTTCTTCGACCAGTTTGCCGACCGGCACTGCGAGTTGCTAGCCGAGCAGGCGACCGGGATCGGCGCCTATTACGTGCTCGTCGCCGATGACCGCTCGATCCTGGGCCGGTTCAACTTGTACCGCTTCAAGGACGGCACCGCGGAACTCGGCTACCGGGTCGCGCAGCACGCCGCCGGCCACGGCGTGGCGACCGAGACCGTGCGGGATCTGTGCAGGCTGGCGGCGGCGCGGCACGGGCTGCGCACGCTTCGGGCAGCCACCACCCGCGAGAACGCCGCATCCCGGAAGGTGCTGACCAGGGCCGGATTCGTCACAGTAGGCGCCGGTCACCGTCGCCGCGGCGTTGCTCGCTTGCTCATGTCACCTCACCGAGCAATTGCCTGAGTACCAGGACGGCCTCTCCCGGTTCAGCGCCGAGTTGGTCGGCTCGGCGCACATACTCGGCTGCCGCCGCCCGGAGTTCGCTGGCTCGCGCGCGCTCAACAACTGGCGCACTGCGGGCTCCGGCAGCGATGAAGCTGCCGTGTCGCCCGCGCGCACTGATGACACCAGCCACTTCAAGCTCCCGGTAGGCCCTCGCAACGGTGCCCGGCGCCAGGCTGAGATCTCTGGATAGCTGCCGGATGGACGGCAAACGGGTCCCAGCTGACAGCAAACCCGCCGCAGCCAACTGTGCAATCTGCGCGCGGATCTGCTCAAACGGCGGTACTGCCGAGTTCAGGTCGACCGAGAGAATCACGCGAGCCGACCACGCGGAACCGCGTTGCGCCACTGAAACGCGACCGCTACGAGGAGCGCAGGACAAGGAGGAACAGTCCAGCCCAGCCGGTCCACGGAACGAGCGAAGCGGCCCACGGGTAAGCAGCGGGCCCTGGGCCGAAAGAGGGCGGCCTAGCCGGGCATGTCACAGCATGACCGACCTGGTCGAGTTCCTGGCAGATCATCGCGAGCATTGTCAGGCCGACGGCGGCCGCTCCGGCTGCGACCGAGCGCGCAGACATGCGCCGCGTGACGTCGTCTAGACGGGAAAGCCAGGGGTTATCGCCCGGCCGACCGCGGCGGATTAGTGCGGCCAGGGTCAGCATCAGCGCCAGCAGCGGTGCGCCCAGCACGGGTATCAGCAGCACCCAGTAGGCGGCGCGCGCCCAATGTGACAGCAGGTCGGCGCGGCGGCGCGGGTGCAACTCGGCGCTCCGGACTGCGCTCCGGGCGGGCAGCGGGGTCAGCAACTCGCTGACGAGAACGCCGAGCAGGTAACCGGCGGGGACCAGCGGCAGCGCGAGCATGGCTTGGCCTGCGGCAGCCGGCAGGCTCGTGCCGAGCGCGATGCCGCTAATGAGCCCGAAAAGCCGCCCGCGCCTAGTTCGGCGGAGGTAGTCCGTCGCCATGCTCATTGTGGCCGGATCGACCGGCAGTCCGGCCTCGGTAAGCAAGAATGTCGCTCGTTCGTCGTCCGTCATGAGCGCGGACAGCTCGCCGGCTGTCAGGATGTCGCGGGTCAGGCCGCCGCGGCACAGGGCGGGAACACCAGCGGCAAGGTGTCGAGGCCGACCAGTCCCGTCGGCCACTCGACCCGCGGGGTGAATCCCGGTGCGAGCTCATATTCGGGGATCCGCCTGTGCCACTCGGCTAGCACCTCGCGCATCTCCATCCTGGCCAGGTGGGCCCCGAGGCAACGGTGCGGCCCGCCGCCGAACGCGAGGTGCCGTTCCCGCCGGCGTAGGTCGATCTCGTCCGGGTCGGAGTGCTCGGCCGGGTCCCTGTTCGCGACCGCGATAGCGACCTGGACCTCCGAACCCGCGGGGATGGTCTGACCGCCAAGCTCGATGTCCTGGCTCGCGACCCGAGGCAGGAACACGACCGGGCCGTCCATGCGCAGTAGTTCCTCAACCGCGTGCGGGATCACCGACGAGTCGGCGGCGATCTGCCGCCGCAGCCGGGGCTGCATCGCCAGCGCAGCGAACGCCGTGCTCAGTGCCGAAGTAACGGTGTCGAGCCCGGCCAGCACGAACAGGAAGGACATGCCGAGCAGTTCTTCGTCGGAGAGCCGGTCTTCGCCGACGTCGGCCAGCAGGCGGCCGAGCAGATCCTCGGCACCGTCGGGATGCCGCCGCCGCTGCTCGATGTGGCCGACCAGATAGCTGAACAATTCGGTGCCCACCCGGACAACGTCCTCTGCCGGCCGGCTGCCGCTCGGCATCGGGCTGCCGAGCAGCCCGTCCTTCCACGCTATGAGCTGGCTGCGGTCCTCGATGGGCAGTCCGAATAGCGTGAGGAACACTTCGGCGGGCAGCGGAACGGCGAGATCGGCCACTAGGTCGCAGTGCCCGCACCCGGCAAACGAGTCGATCAGCTTGCCGACCAGTGACGCCACCCTCGGCTGCCAGCTCGCCGTCTCGCGCGGCCCGACGAACGGCTGCAGGATGCGCCGGTACCGGGTGTGCTCGGGCGGGTCGAAAGCGATGGGCACCATCGGCAGCGGGCTGCCCACCAGGTCGAACGCACGCTGCGATGAGAACAGCTCGGGATGTTTCAGCGCGTACTCGACATACTGGCTTGAACTAAGCACGTACCCGCGCGGGCTCTTGCTGACCGCGCCAGCCGCCCGGATGATCCGGTAGGCGTCCGTGCGATTCTCGGCCATCGGAAGTCGCGCGAAGCGCAGCATGTCCTGGGCTGGCGCATCGTCCTGGCTCATGATCTCTCCGGCGGCCGGGCCAGATCACCCGACAACGGGTGGTCAGCACCACGATAACCCGATCCGTCACTGGCTGAGCAGTATGGGAAAGCCACCCCCAGTGCTGATGCAGGAAGTCATGGCGATCGCGGCCAGGGAGGGATGCGTCCAGCGCAACCTCGCGCCGTTCCCGTGGCAGCGCACCGGCAGGTAGCCCGTATGCAGTTGACGGCGCTCCTGCAGTGACCTAGCTGGGACACTGTCGGCTATGGAGTTGCGCGACGCAATGGAGCTGTGGGACCCGGAGCCAGGCTGGCTGAACACCGCAAGCTATGGCTTGCCTCCGGAACCGGCCTGGCTGGCGCTGCAGGACGTGCTCGCTGACTGGCGGCGCGGCCGTACCTCGTGGGAAGGGTGGGACGCCTCGACCGGGCGGGCGCGCGCGGCGTTCGCCCGGCTCGTCGACGCACCGCCGAGGATGTCGCGGTCGGCGCGCAGGTGTCGCAGCTCCTCGCGCCGGTGGCCGCCGGGCTTCCCGATGGCGCCCGCGTCCTGGCCCCGGACATCGAGTTCACCTCCAACCTGTTCCCATGGCTGGTGCACGCAGATCGCGGCGTGACCGTCGAGGTCGTACCCGCGGCGAAGCTGGCCGAGGCGATCGACGCCCGGACGACGCTGGTGACGTTCAGCCTCGTGCAGTCGGCTACCGGCGAGATCGCACCGGTCGACGACATCGTCGCCGCTGCCCGCCATCACGGCAGCCTCGTGTGCGTCGATGCCACTCAGGCGGCTGGCTGGCTGCCGACCCGGGCGGGGAGTTTCGATGTGCTTGCCTGCAGTGCGTACAAGTGGCTTGCCGCACCGAGAGGCTGCGCTTTCTGCTATCTCTCCCCGCTGCTGCGGGATCGGCTCCGCCCGCTGTACGCGGGCTGGTATGCAGGCGAGGACGTGCACGATTCCTACTACGGGCCGCCGCTGCGGCTTGCGTCGTCGGCGCGCCGGTTCGACCTTTCGCCGGCCTGGTTCGCGTACGTGGGTGCAGCGCCGGCGCTGGAACTGCTCGCCGAGGTGGGCGTCGAGGCGATCCACCACCACAACGTGACCCTGGCTAACCGGTTCCTCGCCGGGCTCGGATTGCCGGGCACCGACAGCGCGATTGTCACCGTAGCCGCGGCGGGCGCCGAGGAGCGGCTGGCCAGGGCAGGAGTCCGCGCAGCGGTGCGAGCCGGGCGCGTCAGGGCCTCTTTTCACCTCTACACCCGCGTCGCCGACGTAGATCGTGCGGTGGACGCCCTGACTTCCTCTGGGCATCCGCCCACGTCATGACATTCGGTGGCCTTCTGCCTGATCCGGGGCGGCGCTCCAGCCGCGCTGCGCCGGAACGTAGGCTGGCCCGTCGTCGGCTTTCTCGTCTGTGATCCGGAGCAGTCCGCGCTGCGTCATCACTGCCAGTTCCTCATCCAGTGACCGCGAGGAGAGAGCGGTGGCGTCGGCAATATTGGCCAGGCTGGGCCGCTGGCCGGAGAACTCCAGGGTCGCTATTGCCTCGTAGATCATGACTTCGGCGTCAGACATGCTCTGCACGTCCAGGCGAACCTGGTCCTCCCGATCGGCCACGGCATTTACCTCCTCGACAGGGGAGTGTGCGGGTCGGCATCGATAGCGCAGGAAGTCAGCTCATGAGATTCGGCTGCCCGCGCTGCCCGCTGGTAAACCGGATTGTCCTGGCCCGGTGCCGTCGCCCGGCGCTGCCGCAGGCGTG
>JAJYUU010000050.1 GCA_021792405.1 Actinomycetes bacterium | reverse complement strand
TAGGACCAGAACCTGAAGAGCGTGCCGAGGCAGATGCCGAGGAACAGTGCGATGTTCGAGGCGAGCCTGCCATTCTGCCCGAGCGCGTAGTTCGTGAACCCAATGCAGGCCAGCTGGATACCCAGCCCGAGCCCGTTGAGCACGAAAAACAGGACAGTCTCACGGCCCACGCCGCCTCGCTCGCGGTCCCGGAACGTCCAGTACCGGCTGCCGAGGTAAGTAACGATCATGCCGGCCAGGGTGGCGATCGCATTCGCTTTCAGCCAGCCGTGCAGTGGAGGCTGGAGAAGGTTCGTGCCGCCGTCGGTGACGACGAACCCTATCCCGCCGACGACACCAAACTTGGCACCTTCGTGGATCAGATGCCGGAACTGCTGGTACAAGCCCCGAACGCTGTTCACCTGACGTGACCTTCTCTAGTCGACGTTACCCAGCCCGCCAGCGGGTACCGGACTGACGCTCCGAAATGACGCTCAACACCTTCGGCCGAGAGTATCCGGCGGGCACAAGCCGTGCCAGCGAACTGCGCGATGTGGCCGCAGCGAACGTCGGATGACTCGATGGGAAAGGGTGGATCGCCTCCAGCGAGGTTACCTGAGCGCGAGGTACCGGATGCACCGTCAGCGGCCCGCGCTGGCGGGTGCCCTGGCCGGCATCCCTGGCGGCGTTGGCCTGTTCGTGGCAGTGAACCAGGGCGGGTACACCGCGTGAGCTTCGTCACGGGCTGAGCCGGTGCAGGTCGCGCGGGAACAGCGTGACCTGCCGGACGTTGGCCGCGCCGGTCAGCCGGGCGGTCCAGCGCTCCAGCCCGATCGCGAACCCGCCGTGCGGCGGCATGCCGTGGGAGAACACCTGCAGGAAGCCGGCGAACGGCACCGGGTCCATGCCGCGCGCGGCCAGCGCCTGGAGGTAATCCTCGTGCCGGTGCAGCCGCTGACCCCCGGTCACGATCTCGGTGCCGCGGAACAGCAAGTCGAAACCATAGGAGTAACGCGGTCGTCTGGGGTCGGGGTAGGTATAGAACGGCTTGCTGTGCAGCGGGTAACCGGTGACGAAGACCAGCTCGCTGCCGTGCTCCCGCTGCGCCCACTGGCACAGCCAGCGCTCGTGCGCGGGCGCCAGGTCCGGCTCCTCGGTGATGTCCTCGCCGGTCGCCGCGCCGATGAGTGCCATGGCTTCACTGAAGTGCAGGTAAGGGATCTGGGCCGGCACCTCAGGCAGCTTTGCGGCCAGGAACTGCATGGCGGAACTCGCCCGTTCCCGGACGGAATCGGCCATGCCTGCGACGGCGTCCCGGCAGACAGCCATGACGTCGAAGTGGTCGGTGATAAAGCCAAACTCTGCGTCCAGGCTGGTGTACTGCGCGAGGTGCCGGGCGGTGTCGTGCGGCTCGGCGCGGAAGGCGGGCCCGACCTCGTAAACCCGCTCGAAGACGCCGACCATGGCCTGCTTATAGAACTGCGGTGACTGCGCGAGGTAGGCGGGGCGGCCGAAGTAGTCGATGCTGAACACGTTGGCCCCGCCCTCGGTTGCCGTGCCGACGATCTTCGGGGTGAAGATCTCGGTGAAGCCGGCCCGGTCCAGCGCGGTGCGGAACCCGGCCGCGCTCGCCGCGGCGACCTCGAACCCGGCCCGCAGCTGCGGGTGGCGCAACGTGGCGGGCGCGTGGTCGAGGATGGTGGGCAGCGCGGCGGTCACGGCTGGCCGGTACAGGTCGAACGGCGGCGGCTGGGCCGGCCCGGATAGCTGGATCACCACCGGCTCGGTGAGCTCGACGCCGCCGGGTGCCTGCGGGCTCGCGACGACGAGACCCTCGACGTGCAGGACCGTTTCCTCGCCGGCGGTCTCGTCTCCGGCTCGCAGCACGACCTGAGCCAGCCCGGCCCGGTCGCGGATGATCAGGAAGGTTACCGACTTCAGGTCCCGGCGGCGGTGCAGCCAGCCGGCGATCGTGACTCGCTCCCCGACGTGCTCAGGCAGGTCGGCGGACAGTACGCGGGAGATCATGACAGCTCCCTCAGGGCTGCTCAGGCCGGGAATCGCCGTGGGCGCCCGGCGCGCATGATCCCTTGGGAGTGCGGGCGATAAGGGAACTCGCGGTGCCACCGCACTTTCGCCGCCCCGCGCCGTCGTGTTTTCCGGCGGGGACCGGCCTCGACTGGCCCGATGACGGGGGCTGGCCGACGGGGCATTGAGCGAACCGCTGGCGGCGGCTGCCGTTCCTCCCCGCACTCGGGAGCGTCTTCGCGACCGGGCGCGAGGCCGCCTTCTCAGCTTCCGGTGGCTCTCTGCTGCCTGGCACGCCGTGTGGTTAGCCAGGCAGGTGCTCGCGTGGACCGGCGCTACTTGTCTCCGTCAGCGCGTTGCGCACCAGCATAGGTGGCCGCGCATTCCGCTGGACACCGCATTTCGACCCGGCGCCCGGTTGCTCAGGCGTCCGGTTGCTCAGGCGCCGGATTGCACCGCGCGGGCGCTTACCCTTGTGCCATGTACCTGCCACGGCATTTCTCGCTCACCGATATGGCGCAGATCGCGGCATTCGCAGCGGCGGCGCAGTCCGCCGACCTGGTGACGTTCGACGGCACCAAGCCGGTCAGCACGTTGCTGCCGGTCATCTGGGACCGGCAGGACGACGGTTACGGGCGGCTGCTCGGCCATATGGCGATCGCCAACGAGCAGTGGCAGACGGCGCTGCCCGGCGCGCAGGCACTGGCAATCGTGCACGGGCCGCAGGCTTATATTTCGCCTGCCTGGTACGAGAGCAAGACGCGGCATGGCCGGGTGGTGCCGACCTGGAATTACGAGGCAGTGCACCTGACCGGGCCGGTCGCCTTCCACCACGATCCGGAGTGGCTGCGCGCCTTCGTCACCCGGCTGACGAGCGTCCATGAGAGCGGCCGCGAGCATCCGTGGGCGATCACCGACGCGCCGCCCGACTACATCGACGGCCAGTTGCGCGGGATCGTCGGGGTCGAGCTGACTGTCACAGCGGTCGAGGCCATGCAGAAGCTAAGCCAGAACCGCAGCGACACCGACCGTGAGGGCGTGGTGGCCGGCCTGCGCGGCGAGCCCGGCCCCGGCCCGGCGGCGATCGCCGATGCGATGGCCAGCCAGCTTGCCGATGCCGGTCACTGAGGACAGCCGCTACTCACCGAACTCGCTGTCGCACGCTCCGGGGCAGCTACTTACCTCGTCGCTCAGGCTGGCCGGGTCCGGTCGCGGGCCAGCCGCGATGGCCGTGCTGATCGCGGCAAGCTGGGACACCTGGTCGCTGCTGAGCCGGTCGAACACCGAGCGCCTGACCTGCGCCGCGTGGCCGGGAGCGGCGGCTTGCAGTGCCGTGTATCCGGCATCGGTCAGCCGGGCGACCTGGCCGCGCCGGTCGGTCGGGCAGTCGAGCCGCTCGACCCAGCCGCGCTCCTCGAGCCGCGCCACGGCGTGCGACAGCCGGCTCTTGCTGAAGGTCGAGGCCTCGGCGAGCTGGCTCATCCGCAGTGCGCGGCCGTCGGCCTCGGAGAGCCGCACCAGGATCTCGTAATACCCATGCGGTATGTCCGAGTCGCGCTGCAGCTGGCCTTCCACCGCGGAGAACAGCCGCTGCGTGGCGGTCAGGAAGATCCGCCACGCCCGCTGCTCCTCCGGGGTGAGCCACCGAGTGGCGGACTGTGCCATGGGCTCATCATACGATAGGTAGTTGAGAGTTTGACAACTGCGATCGCGGATGATAATCATTGAGTGTTCAACAACATGGCAACCAGCGATCCGTCTTCGGGAGTGATAAGCATGACCGCACAGACCACTGAGACCAGCATCCCGGGCTTTCAGGCCGGCACCTGGAACATTGACCCGGTCCACTCTGAGGTGGGCTTCTCGGTCCGGCACATGATGGTTAGCAAGGTCCGCGGCCGGTTCACCAGCTTCAGTGGCCAGATCGTGACCACAGACGACCCGCTGCAGTCATCGGTCACCGCCGAGATCGACCTCAGTTCCATCAACACCGGCCAGGAGCAGCGTGACGCGCACATCCGGTCTGCCGACTTCTTCGAGGTAGAGACCTACCCCACGATGACGTACAAGTCGACGGGCGTGCGGGTTGAGGACGGCGAGTACGTCCTGGACGGCGAGCTGACCCTCAAGGGCGTGACCAGGAACGTGCCGCTGCGCCTGGAGCTTCAGGGCTTCGGTCCGGACGCGTACGGCGGCTACCGGGCCGGCTTCACCGCGACCGGCGAGATCAACCGGCGCGACTTCAACGTCAACTTCAACGCGCCGCTGCAGAACGGCGGCGCCGTGGTGGCCGACAAGATCCAGCTTCAGCTCGAGATCGAGGCCGTCAGGGCCTGACCGCCTGCTGACGAGGGTTCCCGGCGAGGAGTGCGCGCTGGGAACCCTCGTTAACCGCAAGATCGCTGCCAGCGCGCGCGACGCTGTGGCGAAGCGGCCGCGGCGTGAGTCCGGTGGCCGCGATCGACGGCAGCCTGGGCGATGTGCCGCCCGACGAACGCGGTGCCGCCGATGATCAGGATGCGCATCAGCTAGCCGCCCGGAGGTCGGCCAGCTGGGCGGAGACGGCCTGCGCGGTCGGGAAAGTCAGGCCCACCAGCGTGACGTGCTTCCAGCGG
The DNA here is from genome assembly GCA_021792405.1 of Actinomycetes bacterium. GTDB lineage: Bacteria > Actinomycetota > Actinomycetes > Streptosporangiales > Streptosporangiaceae > JAJYUU01. The sequence goes on along the minus strand of JAJYUU010000050.1, from coordinate 28,793 downwards.
AGTACCCCGCCGGAGTCGATGACGAAGACCGACCGGCGCAAGCCCGCGCCCCCGAGCGTGATGCCGTACTCGCGGCTGACCGTCAGGCCCTCGTCGGACAGCAGCGGGAAGGCCAGGCCGTACTTGCGGGCGAACTGCTCGTGGCTGGCCAGTCCCTGCGGGCTGATCGCCCATACGGTGGCGCCGAAGCCAGTGAAGTTCTCCAGCCCAGAGGTATAGGAGCACAACTGGCGGGTGCATACGGCGGTGTTGTCGCCCGGGTAGAACGCGAGCACGATCGGCTTGCCCCGGTGCCGGGAAAGCGTGTACTCGCCCTGGACCGCCTCATCGCCCGAGATCTCGATTCCTGGCAGGGTGAAGTCGGGGGGTATCTGGCCGGTCTGCGGTATCTTGGCCACGGGGATTCCTCCTGGCTTGTCGCGGCTGCCTGCGGCCCCGCTGCAAGGCTATGCGGTGCCACCGGCAGCCTGCAGCGGCCGCGGCGGGCGACCCGCGAGCGGGCAGTGGCGTGGGCGATGATGGAGGGGTGAGCGGCGGGGACGGCTACGGCCTCTACCGGGAGCTGGCCAGCTGGTGGCCGCTGATCTCACCGCCCGGCGAGTACGGGGCCGACGCCGAGATGATCAGTTCGGTGTTCGGGCAGGCAGAGGTTCCGGTGCGGACGGTGCTGGACCTCGGCAGCGGCGGCGGCCACGTCGCCGTGCACCTCAAGGCCGGCCGGGCGATGACGCTGGTGGATGCCTCGGCGCAGATGCTGGCGGTTTCCCGGCAGCTCAACCCGGATTGCGAGCATATCCAGGGGGACATGCGCAGCGTGCGCCTCGGCCGGCTGTTCGACGCCGTGCTGGTGCACGATGCCGTGGACTACGTCACCAGCCCCGGCGACCTGCGGCTCGTCATCGAGACCGCGTTCGCGCACTGCCGGCCCGGTGGGCTGGCCCTGTTCACACCGGACCACACCGCCGAGACCTTCCGGCCCAGCGCCGGGGGAGGCGGCGGCGGTGACGACGGTACCGGCCGGCGGGCAAGCTTCCGGGAGCGGACGTCGGATCCGGACCCGTCCGACGACTGGATCCTGGCGGAGTACGAGTTCACCTTGCGCGAGGCGGACGGCACGGTCCGGGTGGTGACGGAAGCACACCGGCTCGGCTCGTTCAGCCGCGGTGCCTGGCTCCGGCTGCTCGCCGCCGCCGGGTTCGCCGCGCGATCGCTGCCGGGCATTGCGTCAGGGAACGGGCCGGGATCGCGCGCCATCGCCTTCGCCGGCCAGCGCCCGTGCAGTACCCGGAGCGGGCGGGGCACTCAGTGAGCCGGGCACAGCGGCTGGTAGTGGGCCAGATCGGTGGAGTAGGCCCGGCCGGTGTGCGGGTCGTGCCGCTCGTTCGGGTCGAGCCCGTCGTAGCTCCGGTGGGTAGCCGGCTCGCCGCAGACGGCGCATGGCGTGACCGGCGCGTACCTGCCCTTGGTTCCGTCGGTCTCGCTCCGCCGGACCCGGATAACGATCATGATCACGAGTGCGGCGACGTGAATAAGGGTAACGAGAACTATCAGGGCCGTCAGGCTGCTGCTGCTCACCGTGCTCTCCCCTCTTGCCGGTACAAGCTCTGCCCATGACGTTTTCGTCCTGGCTGACTGTGCGATCTGCGTCACAAAGCCGGCCTGGTCCAGCCCAGCTCGGTCAGGCCGGCGCTCACCCGGCGCGGGTGAGGCGGCCGGCCTGCCTGCGGGGGCATGGTGTCCGATGTCAGGCATCGGGAAGGAGCACGGAGTGAGCGTACTTACCGCGGCTGCACCGGCCCGGCGGTTGCCCAGGTACCAGCTTGACAGCGGGCTGGCGCAGCTTACGCCCGCCGAACGCGAGGCCAGGGGGAAGTACGCGCGTTCGCTGGTGCCAAGAGATAGCCATGCCAGCTTCGAGCCGGCCGGCCGGCCGGATCCGCTCGCGCTGCTCGCCGAGCAGGCGGCGGCCCGCCTGCCGGACCTGGTACCCGTCAGGTATGGCCGGATGTCGGTCTCGCCATTCGCCTTCTTCCGCGGCGCGGCCCTGGTGATGGCCAGCGACCTTGCTGGCACGCCTGTCTCCGGCCTGCCGGTGCAGGCGTGCGGTGACGCGCACCTGTCAAACTTCGGCATCTTCGGGTCTGCCGAGCGCCGGCTCGTGTTCGACGTCAACGACTTCGACGAGACACTGCCCGGCCCGTGGGAGTGGGATGTGAAGCGCCTGGCCGCGAGCCTGGAGGTGGCGGCGCGCGGGAACGGGTTCGCGGACAAGGAGCGGCGCAAGATCGTCTCTGGTGCTGTCGGCCGCTACCGGCAGGCGATGCGTGACTTCGCCAGTCAGCCGAACCTCGCGGTCTGGTACGCCCACGCCGACATGGACGTGCTGCTCGCCCAGTTCCAGTCGCAACTGAAGAAGCGGCAGCGCGCGACGGTGGCCAAGGGCCTGGCGAAGGCCAGAGCCAGGGACAGCATGCAGGAACTGAGCAAGCTAACCCGGATCGTGGACGGACGGCCGCGGATCGTGTCCGACCCGCCGCTCATCGTGCCGGCGGATGAGCTGGTGCCCCGGCACACCGACCGCGCGGCGCTGCTCGCCGAACTAGGCGATCTGATCACCCAGTTCCGGCGCAGCCTGCAAAACGACCGCCGGTTCCTGCTCGAGCAGTTCGAATTCGCCGACATGGCCCGCAAGGTAGTGGGCGTGGGCAGCGTGGGGACTAGGTGCTGGATCGTCCTGATGCTCGGCCGGGACGAGCGCGACCCGCTGTTCCTGCAGGTCAAGGAGGCCGAACCGGCTGTGCTGAGCCGGTTCGCCGGGGCCAGCAAGTACGCCAACCAGGGCCAGCGAGTCGTCGCGGGCCAGCGGCTGATGCAGGCAAGCAGCGATATCTTCCTGGGCTGGCAGCGTGCTGACGGCACGGACGGGCAGAGTCGCGATTATTACGTGCGCCAGTTGCGCGACTGGAAGTTCTCAGTCGACACCGATGCCATGGCGCCGCCTGGCCTGCGGATGTACGGCGCACTGTGCGGCTGGGCGCTGGCACGCGCGCACGCTTGCTCGGGGGACCGCATTGCCATCGCCGCCTACCTGGGCAGTTCCGACGTCTTCGACACCGCGATCACCCAGTTCGCCACCGCCTATGCCGATCAGAACGACCGTGATTACGCCGCGCTGGTCGCCGCTATTGACTCCGGGCAGGTGCCTGCCGAGCGAGGGATGTGACACCGGCGTCGTCGTTCACCGGGCCGATCGGATCCGGCCGGCAGAGCCGGATGCCACCAGGCCACAGCAGCGCCGGATGGATTCCCCGCCCGCCGGGTAGATACCACCAGGTGTTCTCCGGTGGCGCGCGCGCGACACGGCGATCGCGGCCGACGGCGAACGAGGATCTCGGCCAAGGAGGCAGGCGTCATGCAGGCAGTTGTCGGGGACTTGATCCACGTGCACGGCAGCGTCGTGGGTCAGCGGGAGCGCAAGGGCGAGATCGTCGAAGTCCGCGGGTCGGGCGGTGAGCCGCCCTACCTCGTGCAGTTCGAGGATCATCACGTGGCGCTGGTCTTCCCCGGTCCGGATGCCGTCATCGAGCACCCGAGCCGGAAGAAGGCCAAGGGAAAGAGCTAGCCCGCTCGTGTCCGGCTGGTCAGGCCACCGCTGGTCGCCGGAGCGAGATACTGAGGCATGGTTAACGACGCGGCACGGGATCGTGCCATCTATTCAGCGCTGAAGGCTGCCGACGAAGTTGCCGCGGCTCTGCAGGCGCACCTGATCGAGGAGCATGGGGCGGACCTGGAGCGATCGGCCGCCGAGGGTCCGGCGACGAACTCGCTCAAGCTGCTGCGGCAGGCCCGCCAGCGGCTAGGGCACGGTCTGCGCGTCATCGAGGCCGACACGATCGCCGAGTCCGACGAGATCTCGCTGCGCAATTAGCGGTCCGGGCAGCCCGCAGGGCGCCTGAGCCGGACGGGCGCCTGACCGGCATCATTGACGTCGGAGGACCAGGGCCGGCCGATCCTGCCCTGGATGGGGCGGGTGCCCGGCGCCTACTCGACGCCAGGCCCCGGCAAGAGTTCCCAGCGACCGTTCAGCCGCTTCCTTCGTTCGATCCGCAGGCTGCCGTAACGTGGCCCGGAACGGTCAGCCAGCCCGGGCGGACTGGCACCGGACCGGGTCCTGGCCACCAGCGCGCGAGGATGACCGCGCCCAGCCGGCCGAGAATCTCGTTGCCTTCGGCCAGTGCCGTCATGGTCCGGTCGGCCAGCCGGTCGGCGGCTGCGCAGTACGCCACCGTGCCGCCGTCGCCGGGCAGGTAGAGCAGCCCAGTCTCCGCTCGGCAGCCGCCGACGCTGCCCGTCTTGCTGGCAACGGCCGGGCCGTCCGGACCCGGCTCGTCCGGGGGATCGGCGACATCGAGATACGCGCGGGGAACGAGGGACTGGGACTGCTGATGGCGCAGCGTAGTGATCATCTCTGCCGACGCCTCGGGGTCGACGACCGCGCCGGCGTGCAGGTCGGCGAGCAGGCGGCAGAACTCGGCCGGGGTGGCGTAGCCGAGCGGCTCAGAGCTGGCCTGCGACGGCGGGGAGCCGGCCACCACCAGCGGGGGAGGGGCGTACCCGATCTTGTGGTTCAGGCGGATGTCGTGGTATCCGAGTTCATCCAGGCCGTCATTGACCGCGCCGGCACCGCCGAGCATGTCGATCAGCATGTTCGTGGCAGTGTTGTCCGACACCACGATCATCAGAGTGCACAGATCGGCGACTGTGCAGCGCATTCCTGGCCGCATGACACTCAGCACGCCCGAGCCGCCTGCCAGGTCAGCCTCGCGGGTAACGACAGCGGCATCGAGGTCAATGCGGCCGAGCCGGCGTTGCCGCATGACCTCCGCGTAGATCGCGACCTTCACCGTGCTGGCCGTGCCGAATGTCTCGCCGGGCTGCCAGGCGAGTTCCTCGCCGGTCTCCAGGTGCCGGGCGAGCAGGCCGACGTGGCCGCCGGAGGCTGCCGCCAGCTGCGCGACCGCGGCCACCGTCTGGCAGGCTGCGTCCTGATCGAGGCTGGTGACCAGCTCGGCCGCGGTCACGGCCGCGCCCCCGGCCCGGCCAGCGCACGGCCGGGAAGCTCGCCGGTAAAAGCGCCGCCGGCGATGGTGATCTTGCCATTGACCAGGACTTCGCTCACGCCTGCCGAGAGCTGGTGCGGGTCGGCGAACGTAGCGCGGTCGGTGACGGCATCCGGGTCGAACACCACGACGTCGGCGAAGTAGCCTTCGCGCAGCAAGCCCCGCTGCCGCAGGCCCAGGGTGGCCGCGGGAAGCCCGCTCATCCGGTGAATCGCGTCCGCGAGCGTCAGCACCTTCTCGTCCCTGACGTAGTGGCCGAGCACCCTGGCGAAGCTGCCGTAGGCCCTGGGATGAGTGGGCGCCTGAAGAAACGCGCCCTCCGGCGCCATCGACGCGCCGTCCGAGCTGATGGCAACCCAGGGCCGCCGCAGCGCCTGACGGAGGTTGTCCTCCGACATCGAGAAGAACGCGGTTCCCACTCGTGACCGGTCGGATGCGATGAGATCGAGCGCCGTGTCAATCGGATCGGCGTCCCGCTCGGCTGCGATATCGGCCAGCGTCCGGCCCTGAAAATGCCGGTTCTCCTCCTTGGTGACCTGCAGGATGAGCACGCTCTCCGCCTCGGTGACGTCGCCCCAGCGGTGCGAGCCCTGCAGCTCTGCGCGGATCTGGCCGCGCACCTGCGGGTCGGCGAGCCGGTCGTACAGGGCCGCTGACCCGCCCTCGTGATAGCGGTCCGGAATGATGCTGGTCAGGCCCGTTGAGCTGGCCGGGTAGGGGTAGACGTCGGCGGTCACCGGCTCTCCCGCCGCGCGCGCCTGCTCCAGCAGCTCGATGGCGCCGGCCATCTTGTCCCAGTGCGGCCGGCCGGCCGCCTTCAGGTGGAAGAGCTCGCCGCGCAGCCCCGCGTCCCGGCAGATCGCCAGGAACTCGCCGATGGCCTCGTGCAGATTCTCGCCCTCGCTGCGGATGTGCGAGGCGTAGCAGCCGTTGTACTGCGCTGCGACCGCGCACAGCTGCGTGATCTCGGCTGTCGTCGCATAGCTTCCTGGCGGGTAGATCAGCGCTGTCGCGATCCCGAGCGCGCCGTCCGCCATTTCCTCCGCGACGATGGCTCGCATCAGGTCCAGTTCCGCGGCGGTGGCTGGCCGGTCGTCATATCCGACGCCGTTGATCCGCAGCGTGCCGCCGCCGATGAACGACGCCACGTTCTGCGAGCTGCCCCGGCTCTCGACGTGCCGGAGGTACTCGGCCAGCCGCGTCCAGCTCACCTCGTAGCTGAGGCCGTCCTTGCTGTCCTGCAGCTCAGCCTTCAGTCGGGGGGTCAGCGGGCCCATCGAGCTGCCCTCGCCGAACACTTCCGTGGTCACTCCCTGCGTCAGCTCACCCAGCGACCTCGGGTCATGCAGGATCGACAAGGGGGAGTGGCTGAGGATGTTGATGAAGCCAGGGCAGACCGCTTTCCCGGTCGCGTCGATGACGACGGCGGCTTCCGGCGGACTGCCGTCGGCCCCCGCACGGCTGGTTTCGTGCTCGTCGCGCGGGCGGATCTGCAGCACCCGGTCGGCGGCAATGGCGACGTCGGCGCGGACGGGGTCCGCGCCGCTGCCGTCAAAGACCTCGCCACCGGAGATGAGGACATCGAACATCGCGAGACTCCTTGTCTCCCTGCGGGACTGGACTAGGTGAGCCAGGGCAGATCGATAGCTAGCGGGGCCGCAGGCGCGAGTCGAAGACATCGCGCAGCGCATCACCCACCGCGTTGAACGCCATGACGGTCGCCACGATCGCGATGCCCGGCGGATAGATCACCCACCAGTCGCCGGCGTAGACGTAGTTGATGCCCGTCGAGAGCATGCCGCCCCAGTTGGCAGCGGGTGGCGGGATACCGAGACCGAGGTATGACAGCCCGGCCAGGACGAGGATCGCATCGGCCACCTGGAACGTGGCGTTCACCGTGATCGTGCCGATCGTGTTCGGGATGATGTGCCTGGTGATCATCCGCATCCTGCTGCCGCCCATCACCTGGACCGCCTGGACATATTCCCTGGTGCGCAGCGACAGCGTCTCGGCTCGGACTAGGCGCGCCGGTACTAGCCAGGCAACCAGCCCGATGATCAGGATGAGCAGGACGGGGCTGGCCTGGTACACGCTGAACAAGTAGATGAGCAGGAACAGGGTCGGGATGGCCAGCAGCGCGTCGACGGCACGCATCATCAGCCCGTCGACAAGGCCGCCGACGAAGCCCGACACCGCGCCGTAGCCGACGCCGATGAAAGTCGCGACAACGGCTGCGGCCACGCCAACCTCGAGCGAGGTCTGACCGCCCAGCATCAGCCGCCCGAGTTCGTCGTAGCCCTCGTTGTCGGTTCCGAGCGGATGCGCCGCGCTCGGCGGATGCAGCGCGGCGGGAAGGTCGGTGGTGATCTGGTTGGAGTGGTAGAAGAACGGGCCGGCAAAAGAGAAGATCACCATGATGACGATGACCGCCAGCCCGGCCATGGCCCCCTTATTGGCGGCCATGGTGTAGGCGGCAGCACGCAGCGGGCTGATGGGCCGGGCGTGACCATCGTCTGCGGGCCGGTCTGCCTGCACGCCCGCGCCGATGACGGCATCAGCCACGACTACGCCTCTCCGTAGCGGACCCGCGGGTCCATGACCGCGTACAGCAGGTCAGCCAGCAGCGATCCGGCCACGGTCGCGATCGCCACGATAATGGTGATGCCGAGCATGACCGCGTAGTCCTGGGACAGCGCCGAGTTCCAGAACAGCAGCCCGATTCCGGGGTAGTTGAAGACTGTCTCGGTGATCAGCGCCCCGCTGAGTATGCCGGGCAGGCTCAGCCCGATGAGGGTGATGATCGGTGCCAGCGCGTTGCGGAACACATGCCGGTACAGCACGCCGCGGCGCGAGGCACCCTTGGCTCGCGCCGTGCGCACGTAATCCTCGGCCAGGTTGTCCAGCAGCGAGGAGCGCAGGTAGCGGCTGAACGAGGCGACGCTGCCGAGCGCAAGCGTCGCGACCGGCAGCACCAGGCCTGCGGGATGCGTGAGGATCTGCCCGACGTTGCCTTGCGGCGCAACGGGCGGGAAGAGGCGCAGCTTCTCCGCGAAAAGCATGATCAGCATCAGGCCGAGCCAGAACTCCGGCATTGAGTACAGCGCGAACGCCGTACCGGTGATGGCGTAGTCGACTGGCTTGTTCCGGCGGACGGCCTGCGTGATCGCGACCGGCACGCACAGTACCAGCGCGACCACGACGGCCAGTCCCACCAGGATCACCGTCGCCGGCAGCCGCTCGTTCAGCAGCGACGCCACGCTCTGGTTGAGCTGATACGAGAAGCCCAGGTTCAGGTGCAGCAAGCGGTCGATGTAGTCGAAATACTGAATCGGCAACGACCTGTTGTACCCGTTCTGGATCTCGAAGGCGCGCAGCTGAGCCGGGCTGGCGTGGATGCCCAGTATCGCGCGGGCGGGATTGCCCGGCATGATGTGGGCTTCGATGAAGGTCAGGAAAGAGACCAGCACCACCACGACCAGCCCTTGGACGCAGCGTCGTGCGACGTACGCGATCACCGTGCAATTCCCCGTTACTTCCCGAAGTGCCAGTACTCAGGGAATGTGTCCGCGAACGGGTTCTCCTGATCGGCGGTGTAGCCCTGCAGGCTCTTGAGCACTACCGAGTCGTTGCCCTGCTCCCAGGGGATGAAGATGGTCGGCAGTTCCTTGGCCACGTAGTTCTCATAGGTCGTGAACGCCTGCGGGTTCGAGCTGTACTCGGTAGCGGCAACCAGGTTGTTGATCTCGGTGCCGACCGGGGCCGGCATCCCTGTGGTGTCGGTCGTGAAGATGCCCTGTCCGGTCGGGTACTGGCTCATGGTCCAGCCACCCCAGGTGCCAGCTTGCCAGCCGCACGCCGCGGTGCCGGTCTTGCACACCGAGATCTCGGAGGTGACCTGGTTGAACTGGCCCGAGTTCAAGGTCATCGCGACGCCGGCCGAGCGAGCCGACGACTGCCAGGACTCCATCATGACGGCGAACCCGGGGTCGCCGCTCGGGTAGAGAACCTTGAGCGCCAGTGCCTGGCCGGCGGCGATCCCGGCACCGCATTCGGTCGGCCCGCTGCCAGGCCGCGCGCAGGTGTCGGTGCCGCCGGGGTGGACAGCCCAGCCGTGTGAGGTGAGCAGCTGCTTGGCGGCGGTCACGCTGTAGGGGTAGGGGTTCGAGGTCTCGTACGAGGTTGTGTACGGGCTGGACGGCGCCAGCGGGACCGGTCCGTAGCTCGGGTTTCCTGCGCCGTGCAGGGCATACTGCACGTCCTGCGGCTGGTTCACCAGCTCCTGCAGCGCCTGCCGGATGTAGAGCTGGCGGAACAGCGCGCCGTCGGCGCTGTTGTTGTAGTTGAGGTAGACGTTGTTGAGTCCGTAGGTGAGGGACCTGTAGACGCGGTAACCCTCGCTTTCCAGCGTGCTGGTCTGGCTCAGGTCCGCGGTCGGGATGGACCCGGTGGTCAGGCCGGTCTGCGCGAGCAGCGCGTTGAACTCAGCGGTGTCGGATGTGAACGGGCGCTCGATGAACTCGGTCAGCGTCGGCTTGACCGGGCCCGAGTAGCGCTTGTTGGGCACGAACACGATGTCGCCGCGGGTCGAGAACGACTTGAGCTTCCAGGGTCCGTCCACCACCTGCCACAACGGGTTCGTGCCGTAGTTATTGAGCTGGGTGGACTGGCCGAACAGGTACTTGTAGACGGCGACCGCGCCGGCCGTGGTCTCGTCGTAGTTGCCGACCTTCTGGGTCGCGGACGTCTTGTCCCAGGCCTGCTGCGGGAGCGGCGTGAGCAGCGCCAGTTCGTTGGTGTTGAACCAGAGCGGTGAGTAGGACCTGGTCAGCGTCAGCTTGATCTCGGTCGGGCTGACCACCTGGAACGTCTTGACGTTGTCGGGGAAGGCGCCGGCAGTGTAAGCGCCGTAGCTGGTCTTGTTCGCCTTGATCAGGTTGTACTCGAATTGCACGTCCCTGGCCGTCACCGGCGTGCCGTCCGACCAGAGGTATTTCTTCATGGTGATGGTGACGACCGTGTCGTTGTTGCTGTAGACCGGCGCGTTGGCAAGGCTGACCTGGCTGTAGAGGCCGAACTCATTGCCGGGCTGGCCGCCGTACCAGAGCAGCGGCCGGTACATGAGCCATTGGAAGTCCTGCTCGTTGACGACGGTGTACTGGGCGCCGGTGAAAATCGGGAAGATCTGATCCGGTGTGCTGCCCGCGCTCATGGGGACGATGGCGGTGGTCTGCGCGGCCGTGGCAGGCGCGCCCGAACCAGCGGAGGAGCACGCGGTGATCACCGTGGCGCCGAGCGCGATCAGCCCGAGGATGCCTGCGCTCTTTGCCCGTGCCCGGCGCGCGCCGTGCTGGCCTGGCTGGCGCGAACCTGGCGCTGCTGCCGGGTCCGGTGGGCGACGATTCATGACGCGATGCATAGCGGGGGTCCTTTCATCAGTCGCGCCAGCGCGGGCGGTCTGAGATCACCCCTGGTGGGCTGGCCACAGCACGCACGCTGGCTCGCAGAGGTCGCAGTTCGGCGGGGGCTCCTACGTACGGCGATGTCTCAATAGGGCAAGAGGTAGCTTGGTGTCAGTGAGTACAGCATGATTCAAAGACGGCGGTCAAGGCCCACTCTCGTAACGAATCATTCACAGCCTCGATGGCTGCTGACCCGTGTGTCCCCTGCAGGACCGGATGCGGTCGCGGCCAGGCGATCCGCGGCTAGTGCTCAGTACCCGGGCAATGGCAGGCCTGAGCGGTTCTCCCGGCCGCTCTCGGCCTGCGGCCAGAACCTGATCCAGTGATCGGCGATCCCGCCGAATCGCTCGAAGTGCGCGCGGCCTTCCTCGCCCAGCTCACCGGCCACGGCCGTGATCAGCGTCTCGGCGACGGCGACTGCCGGTGCCAGGCTCGGGAAGGGGGACGGCCCGGCCTCCTGGGCTGGCAGGATGGCGTCGGCAATGTCCGCGATCGGCGACAGCCAGGGGTCGGTGAACAGGACGATCCGGGCTCCCGTCTCCTTCGCGGCCGCGGCGAACACTTGCGTGTCCCGCTCATAGCGGCGGAAGTCGAACGCGCACAGCACGTCTTTCCTGCCGATGTCCGCCAGCGCCGCCGCGCGCTCTGCGGCGATGGGCGGGACCAGGCGCACGCCCGGCCGTATCTCCCGCAGAACGCCGACCAGATAACCGGCTACCAACTGGCTGAATGCGCCTCCGGCTGCCAGGACGTGGTGGTGGGTGTCGGCGAGCAGCGCGGTTGCGTGAGCGAACTCGGCCGTGTCCAGGCCCCGGAGGCTGGCCAGCACTGACTCCGCGAGCGCGGCGCCGCTACGGCCGGTGAAGCCTGCCTCGGCTGGCTCAACCCGCTGGCGGCGATACACCTCCACCGGCGAGACGACCCTGGCTGCTATCTCGTTCCGCAGTGCCTGCTGGAATTCGGCGTAGCTGCGGAACCCGAGGCGCTGGGTAACGAACCGGCTCACAGTCGGGCCGCTCACGCCTGCGTTATCGGCTAGCTTCGCCGACGACTCCAGTCCGGCAGTAGGCGCTCCGGAGAGTAGTACCCTGGCCACCCGCCGCTCCGACGGTGAGAGCGAGCCGAGCTTCTGGCGGATCCGGTCGGCAATCCTCGAACCTTCCGCATCGGCGGCATGGTGCCCGTCGGTTGACTCAGGCGCCAAGGTGGCGGCCCCCCGATCATGTTTCATTTCATTCATAATGCCATCTTGACCGAGCATCATGAACCATGTTGTACTCAACCGCGTGCCTGACACCAGCATCCTGCCGCATCCGAGTGCCCAGCTAGATCAGGCTCTGTCGAGAGCGGCAGAGCTGTTCGGCACGCCGGTCTATGTCGTGGACATGATCTCGGTGGCGACGGCCGCGCGGCAAGTCGAAGCCGCCTTCGGTGCGCCGTGGCTGCTGCACTACTCGCTGAAGGCGAACGACCTGCCGGCCATCGCCGGGTACCTGGCAAGCCGCGGCTGGGGCGGCGCCGTCGTGTCGACCGGAGAATGGCAGCACGCGCGGCACGGCGGGCTGGCCAACCAGCACGTGGTCTTCGAAGGGATCGGCAAGACCGACGCGCAACTCGGCCACACGGCAGCCGAGGCGGCGGCAGGCCGACCGCTCCGGTGGCTGGTCGTCGAGTCGGCGGAGGAACTGAGCTGCCTGGCCGGCCTCGCAGCGCGCTATCAGCTCGGCAGTGGCGGCCGGCCCGCCATCGACATCCTGCTGCGCCTGAATCCCGGCGTTGATCCCGAGACGCGCCGTGAGTTCGCGGTCGGGTCGCGGGCGAGCAAGTTCGGCATGCCGGAGGCCGAGATCAGCAGGATTGCCCGCAGCGCCGCAGCGGACTGGCCGGGCCTGACCGTGCGCGGCATTCACGTGCACGTCGGCTCCGCGCTCACCGACGTCACCGCGTGGGCGCTAGCTGGCGTGCGCGCGACCAGGCTGCTCGCCGACGTCGCCGGCTGCTGTCCGCGGGCCGACACCGTTGACTACGGCGGCGGTTTCCCGCTGCCCGGCCCGGGTCGGCCGGGGCCCGCGCAGTTCCGGGAGGCACTCAGCGACGCCCTCGCGGCGGCGGGTCTGGCGTTGCCGCGACGGCCGGCGATCGAGCCGGGACGCTATCTCGTCGCCACGGCCGGCTGGCTGGTCAGCCGGGTGCTGCATGCGCGGCAGCCGGCTAGCGGCGGGGCCGAGGAACCGCGGGTGATTATCGATGCGGGCATGACCGAACTGATGCGGCCGGCGTTGTACGGCAGCATGCATCGCGTGCACGCGCTGCGGCCCGGCACCTCGCCGCGGCCGACCGCGGTCGACGGGCCTGTCTGCGAGATCACCGACTCTTTCGGCACCCACCAGCTGCCGCCACTACGGCGTGGCGACCTTGTGGCGATCGAGCAGGCAGGCGCGTATGCGGCGTCGTTCACCTCCCGTTATAACGGCAGGCCGCATCCTGCCGAGGTGCTGCTCGGCGATGGCGGCGAACTCACCCTCTGCGAGCGGCCCGCACTGCAGGCCGTACATCACCACCGTGCGCAGCGGCAGCCGTCAGCCGAAACGAGCCTGGTATGAGCAACCCGCTGGCTGGTGATCCGCGGCCGGCGTCGCTGCGCCGCCCGCCCGCGCTGGTGCCCGGTGACAGGGTCGCGGTGCTGACGATCAGCAGCCCGGTGGACCAGGACGCGCTGTCGGCGGGCCTGGACACGCTGCGGTTCGCCGGGCTGGAACCGGTGGTCTACCCGTCAGCGCGCGACGTCGGCAGCTTCCGCCCGTACCTGGCGGGCGATGATGCTCGGCGGGCCGGCGATTTGCTCGCCGCGCTGACCGACCCCGGCATCGCCGGAATCCTCTTCGCCTGCGGCGGCTCGGGGTCGCAGCGCACTATCGAGACCATGCCGTGGGACACCCTCGTAGGCCTGCAGCCCAAAATCCTGGCAGGCTACTCCGACGTCACGGCGATCCTGGAAGCCGTCGCGGTCAAGCTGGGCTGGAGTTCGCTGCTGTCCACCATGGTGGCGACGTCGGGCGTCAGGCCGCACTACTCCTACGGCTCGATGCTCAGGACGCTCATGCGGCCCGAGCAAGCCACCACGATCTGCTATCCCGACGCGGTGCCGATCCGGGCCGGCCGCGCCCGCGGGATGACCCTGGGCGGCTGCCTGACACTGCTCGCCAGCTCGATCGGCACCGACAGCTCCCTGCCTGCCAGCGGCGGCATCCTGCTGATCGAGGAAACAGAAGAGGAAGACTACCGGCTCGACCGGATGCTCACTCAGCTGCGGCGCTCCGGTTACCTGCGGGACGTCGCAGCGGTGATCGCCGGCACCTTCACCGACTGCGGGGAGCAAGCGGCGGTCGAGCAGATTCTGGCCGAGCGGCTCGGCGACCTAGGAGTACCGGTACTCGCGCGCGCGAACGTCGGCCACGGCTGCCCGTTCCAGGCCTTCCCTATCGGCGTGGCCGCTGAGCTGGATGCGGACGCCGGGACGCTGACCTTGCTTGATCCGCCGCTGCGTCCGCGGTCCGCTGCCGAGGCACCCGCCACGGGCGCGGCGATCACCGCTTCGAGCCAACCCCAAGGAGCTCTATGAAGATCCTCATCTCGGCCGACATGGAGGGCGCGACCGGCGTCACCTGGCCGGCTGATGTCGAACCGGGAACCGAGCAGTGGCAGCGCTGCCGGGCGATGTTCACCTCGGACGTCAACGCCGCGGTAGCCGGGCTGTTCGACGGCGGCGCCACCGAGGTGCTGATCAACGAGGCACATTCCAGCATGCGGAACTTGCTGCTTGAATCGCTCGATGAGCGGGCGGCATTGCTCACTGGCCGGCACAAGGATCTGAGCATGGTCGAGGGCATCCAGCACGGCGACGTCGACGGCGTGGCATTCGTCGGCTACCACGCCGGCGCGGGCACCGAGGGCGTGCTCGCGCACACCTACCTGGCCAACTCGATCACATCGGTGACCGTGAACGGGGAGCCGGCCAGCGAGGGCTGGCTGAACGCGCGGGTCGCCGAGCAGTTCGGCGTGCCGGTGATCCTGGTGACCGGCGACGACCGGGCGTGCGGCGACGCGGTCAGCTACGCTCCGGCGGCCCGGACGGTGGCAGTCAAGCGATGTGTCAGCCGGTATGCCGCCGTCTGCTTGCCGCCAGCGGTCACTGCCAGGGACATCACGGCGGCCGCGGCGACGGCGACGGCCCTCGCGGTCCGGCAATCGCCGGCCCCGGCCTCGGCGTTCCGCGTCAGCGTCGACGTCGACGCCGCGCAGCTTGCGCTCGCGGCGGCGATCGTGCCAGGGGTGGAGCGGACCGGCGTGCGGACGGTCGGATACCAGGCAGGCACGGCGACAGAGATGATCCGGTGCTTCAAGACCGTGTGCACGATGATCTCCGCGGCTATCGAGGCGAACTATGGCTGAGCTTGTGCCATCGCTGGCCGAGCAGGAAGTCGTGCGGTTCGCCGCCGACCTCATCGCGATCGATACCACGAACCGGGGGGCTGGCGATTGCCGCGAGCGGCCGGCTGCCGAGTACGCCGCGGCCCGGCTCGCCGAGGCGGGCCTGGACCCGCAGCTACTGGAGGCCGCGCCCGGACGGGCTAATGTCGTGGCCCGCTGGGAGGGGACAGGGTCCGCGGCGGGCGCACTGCTCTTGCACGGCCACCTGGACGTGGTTCCGGCCAGCCCGGAGGCCTGGACGGTGCCGCCGTTCGCGGGCGAGATCCGCGCGGGCCAGCTCTGGGGCCGCGGCGCCGTGGACATGAAGGGCGCGGACGCCGCGCTGCTGGCCGTCGTCAGGGACTGGGCGCGGGCCGGCCGTCGGCCAGCCCGCGACGTGGTCATCGCGTTCACCGCAGACGAGGAAGACACTGCCGCGCACGGCGCGCAATGGCTCGTCGACAAGCACCCGGACCTGTTCGAGGACTGCACTGAGGCGGTCGGCGAGTCAGGCGGCTTTACCTTTCACGCCGGACCGGGCCTGCGGTTGTACCCGATCGCATCGGCTGAGCGTGGTACCGCGTGGCTGCGGCTGACCGCGCGCGGCACCGCGGGACACGGGTCCAAGCCCAACGGCGACAATGCGGTGTCCAGGCTGGCCGGCGCTGTCAGCCGGATCGCGGAGTATCGCTGGCCGGTACGGCTGATCCCGACCGTGCAGGCGGCCATCGAGGCGATCGGCGCAGCCGCCGGAGCGGACAGCGCACGGTGCGCGCGGCTGGCAGCCGGCGACGAAGCGGTGGCGCTGCTCGACGAACTCGGCCCGGCCGGCGCGCTGGTGGCCGGCACGATTCGTAACAGCGCTAACCCGACGATGCTGCGCGCCGGCGAGAAGGTGAACGTCATTCCGGGGGAGGCGGTCGGGTACATAGACGGCCGGGTGCTGGCCGGGCACGAGGCCGAGTTCGACGCCACCCTCGACGAGCTGACCGGCCCGGGAGTGTCCGTCGAGTACCTGCACGGCTCGCCCGCGCTGGAGGCCCCGCTTGACGCGCCGCTGGTTGCCGCCATGGCCGCGGCCTTGCGGGCCGAGGATCCCGGCGGAATCCCCGTTCCCTATTGCATGAGCGGCGGGACGGATGCCAAGGAGTTCTCCCGGCTTGGCATGAGCTGCTATGGTTTCACGCCGCTGGTGCTGCCGTCCGGTTACGACTATTTCGCCATGTTTCATGGGGTGGACGAGCGCGTGCCGCTGCCCGCGCTCCACTCCGCCGTTCGCGTGCTGGACCGGCTCCTTGCCAGCCTGCGCTAAGCGATCCGGCCGGCTGCCGGAGTCGGTGCTGCCCGGCCTCCGCGCGATTGTCGGCGCCCCGCAGGTGCTGACCGGAGCGCAGACCGCTGGCTACTCGGTCGACTGGACCGGCCGGTTCCGTGGCGAGGCCGCGGCAGTGGTGCGGCCGGCCGACACCGAGCAGGTGGCAGCGGTGCTGCGGCTGTGCACCGAAGCCGGCGTGCCGGTCGTCCCGCAAGGCGGGAACACCGGCCTGGTCGGCGGCGGCGTGCCGCTGCACGGCGAGCTAGTGCTGAGCCTGACCCGGCTGAACCGGCTGGGCCAGGCAGATCCCGATAGCCGGCAGGTGACGGCGGGCGCCGGAGTCACCCTGGCGCAGGCTGCCGCGGCTGACCCGGACCTGGATCTCGGCATCAGAATCGGCAGTCAGGACAGCGCTACGGTGGGCGGCGCAATCGCCACCAACGCCGGCGGGACGAGGGTGCTGCGGCACGGACCGATGCGCGCGCAGCTGCGCGGGGTCGAGGCCGTTCTCGCCGACGGCAGCGTGGTGGAGCATCTGTCCGGGCCGGTAAAGGACAATACCGGCTACGACTACGGGTCGCTGCTGGCCGGTTCCGAGGGCACCCTGGCCGTACTGACCAGGGCGCGGCTGCAACTGGTGCCGCGGGCTGCGCAACTGTGCACGGTGCTGGCGGGCCTGTCCGGGCCCGCCGAGGTTCACGACATGGCACAGCGCGCCGTGCGGGAAGTGCCGGGCCTGCTGTCGGCGGAATACTTCACGCAGACCGGGCTCGACATACTCACCTCGCGTGCCGGGCTGGCGCGCCCGCTGCCGCGGCCCGCTCCGGCCTACCTGCTGCTGGAAGCCGATGGCCCGGCGGCGCTGGCGGACCTGGCAGAGCTGACCGGCGAAGCGATGGTGGCGGTGGGCGAGACGGCAGCTGAGCGATCAAGGCTGTGGGCTTGCCGGGACCGGCTCCCTGAGGCCGCGGCCTTCTTCGGCACGCCGATCAAGCTCGATGTCAGCGTGCCGGCCGCGCAGTGGGTGCGGCTGGCGACCAGTGCCGCTCAGCTGGTGGCTGCCGCCGATCCCGGCGCGCTTGTGGTGACGTTCGGCCACGTGGCAGACGGCAACGTGCACGTCAACATCGTGCCAGCCGGGCCGGCCGACGGGCGGCATGAAGATGCCGTGCTGTCCTTCGTCGCCGGGCTCGGCGGCTCGATCTCGGCCGAGCACGGCATCGGGGCGTTGCGCGCGCCCTGGCTCGGGCTGGCCCGGTCCCCGGCCGAGCAGGATCTGTTCGCCAGGATCCGGTCAGCGCTCGATCCGGCCGGGACGCTTAACCCGCACGTCCTGCCGCGCTGACCAGGTAGCCGGAACCGGGCCGGATCCGGGTGCTGGCGCCCGGCTGAGGTTCTGGCGGCGGCAGCGGGCGCGGCCGCGGTTCCGGCGGCGGCTGCGGCGGCGTGGGCTGGGGCTCCGGCGGTGGCTCCGGAGGCCTGGGCTGGGGTTCGGGCGGCGGCACTGGGCTCGGCGGCGGCGGCACGGGGCTCGGCGGCGGCGGCACGGGCGGCGGCTCGACTGCCTCTGGTCGCTGTGGCGAGGGATTTGCTGGCACCGGGAGATGATGCCCGCTCACGGCTGCCTCCACAGCCGGGCAGCGGCACGGAGTCGGCTGGCGTTCCATGTCCTGCCCGGACCGAGCCGCCGCAAGGACCTTGGTCCCTGGGGCGGCAGCGCCGCAGTGCGGTAAGCAGTAACCGTAGGGCATCCGCAATCAGGTGCAATGTGGCCGCCGAAATTGGGGGATCCTAATGGCAGACGCAGGAACCTTGGAGGTGCAGACCCAGACTCACGGCAAGGTCCACGCGAGCGAGGTCAGTGACGCGGTCCGCCGCGTCAGCTCGTTGTTGCGGACGGCGTCCGAGCCGGTGCTGTCGGCCAGGGTGAGGCTGACCATGCACGCGGACCCGGCAGTGGAGCGCCCGGCCATCGCGCAGATCAATGTCGACCTGAACGGGCGGCTGGTCCGGGTCCAGTCAGCAGACGCCACCACGAGGGCGGCCATCGACCATGCGTGTGACCGGCTGCGGATCCGGCTGGAGCGGGCGAGGCGGAACTGGGCCGGGATGCGGGGCAGCCTGCCGCTGCCAGAGCCGGGAGAGTGGCGCCATGACAGCCTGCCCGCGCCTCAGCTGCCATATTTTCCCCGCCCGCGCGGCGAGCGCACGGTGATGCGGCACAAGTCCTATACCCCGGCGCACGAGACTCCGGATGAGGCTGCCGCCGAGGCCGAGGCGCTCGACTACGACTTCCACCTGTTTACGGAGAAGTCCACCGGTGAGGATAGTGTGATTTACCGGACTCCAGACGGTTTCCGGCTAGCGCTGGCCCACCGCAGGACCGGGCGGCTCGGCCCAGTCGATCCGGCCATCTCCGTGAGCCAGGTCCCGGCCGTGCGCCTGACGGTCACCGAGGCCGAAGACCGCCTCGAGTCGTTCCGGCAGCCGTTCTTGTTCTTCGTCAACAGCCAGACCGGTCGCGGCAACCTGATCTATCACCGTTACGACGGCCACTACGGCCTCATCGAGCCCGCCGCCTGACCTGTGCCGGGGGACCGGCATGCCGCGCCGACCGGAGATCGATGATCAGGACCGCATCGCCGACACCGGCAGGCGGGCTGAGCTGGGCCAGGCTGAGCTGCGTGACGCCGAGCTACGCCGGGCCGAGCCCGCGCTAGGCGTGCGCGATGACCTCAAGCTGAGCCTCGGTGCGGTCGCGGTGCTCGGCGAGCGCTACCTGCTGCGTGACGACCACGGCCGGGTGACCGAGTCAACCGGTGAGATGATGGATCGCGCTGCGTCCTGGGTTGCTGCGGCGGAGGACAACTGGGGCCGCGGCTCTGCGCGGGAGTGGGCGGAGAAGTTCGCCGGCTCGCTGCGGCGGCTGGAGTTCCTGCCCAACTCGCCGACGCTGATGAATGCCGGGACGCGCCTGGGGATGCTATCGGGCTGTGTGGTGCTGCCGGTGGAGGACTCACTGGCGTCGATCTTCCAGGCCCTCGCTGATGCCGCTGTGCTGCATCAGGCCGGGGCCGGAACGGGGTACTCGTTCTCACGGTTGCGGCCGCGCGGGGACCTGGTGGCCAGCACTCACGGCACGGCGAGCGGCCCGGTCTCCTTCCTGTCGGTGTTCGACGCCGCCGCCGAGGTGCTGGCGGAAGGCGGCCGGCGGCGCGGTGCGTCGATGGCCGTGCTGGATGTGTCGCATCCGGACATCGCCGAGTTCATCGACGCGAAGCGGGCAGGGCGGCTGTCTCACTTCAACCTGTCGGTCGCCGTGCCAGGCCGGTTCATGCGCGCCGTCGTGCACAACTCCGCCCACGCCCTGGTCAACCCGCGCACCGGCCGGGCCGTCGGCCGAGTGCCAGCGGCGGAGTTGTTTGAGCGGCTGTGCGAGGCTGCCTGGCAGAGCGGTGATCCTGGCCTGCTGTTCACCGACCGGATCAACCGGGACAACCCGCTGCCGGGGCTCGGCCGGATCGAGGCCACCAACCCGTGCGGCGAGGTACCGCTGCTGCCCCACGAATCGTGCAATCTGGGCTCGATCAACCTGTCCCGTTTCGTTACCGGCGGGCGCGTCGATTTCGTCCGTCTCGGCGCTGCTGTGCATCTGGCGATGCGGTTCCTGGACGATGTGATCGACGTCAGCCGGTACCCGCTGGCTGAGCTTGAGGACAAGGCGCGGGCCGCCCGCAAGGTCGGCCTGGGCGTAATGGGCCTGGCTGAGCTGCTGGCCACGCTTGGCATCCGATATGACTCGCCCGCTGCGGTCAGGCTCGCCGGCCGCATCTTCAGGCTCATCCGCCAGGAAGCCCAGAGCGCGTCAACGGCACTGGCGGCGCAGCGCGGCCCGTTCCCGTTGTTCGAACAGAGCGCGTTCGCCCGCCAGGGCGCCATGCCGCTGCGCAACGCGCAACTGGTGTCCGTGGCCCCGACCGGGACCATTTCACTGATCGCGGGGACGACCTCCGGGATCGAGCCGATCTTCGCCCTCGCCTACACGCGGCACATCCTCGGCCGCCAGATCACCGAGGCCAACCTGCTGTTCGAGCGCACGGCGCGGGAACGGGGCTTCTACTCTGCGGAGCTGATGGCCGAGATCGCCCGCACCGGGACGGCCGGGCAGAATCCGGACGTGCCGGCGGATGTGCGGGCCGCGTTCGTGACCGCGCTTGAGATCGCGCCCGACTGGCACCTGAAGATGCAGGCGGCGGCGCAACGGCAGGTGGACGCGGCAGTCGCCAAGACCGTCAATCTGCCGGCCAGCGCGACAGTCGAGGAGGTGCGGGCGCTGTACCTGGCGGCCTGGCGTGCCGGGCTGAAGGGCATCACGGTCTACCGTTACGGCGCCCGCCCCGGCCAGGTTCTGACGCTGGCCGGCCCGGCAGGCCGGTCGGGTGCGGCGGTGCAGATCAATGGCGACTACAGCGGTGGCTGCGGCGGGCATGCCTGTGCGTTCTGAGCCGGAAAGTCCGGCGCTGCCCTGGCATCGCAGAGAATGAGCGCTGCTGCCGGCGTATCAGCGCGAACAGCGGCAGCAGCGCCCTCCGCGGAATCGACGGCGTCCCCCGAATCAGGGTCAGCTCGGGTGGCCGACGGGGATCTTGCGGGTTGAGGGTTTGGCTTGCTCAGGTACCGGGACGGTGACCTTGAGGATCCCCTGGTCGTAGTTGGCTGTGATCTTGCCTGGGTCGGCGCCCTCAGGCAGCGACACTGACCTGGTGAGCGATCCGTACTTGAACTCCGAGTGCCGTTCCTGCTTGGTCTCCTCACGGCGCTCCGCGTGGATGGTGAGCATGCCGGATTCCACCGTCACTTCGACGTCCTTGTCCGGGTCGACACCGGGCAGTTCGGCGCGGATCATGTACTTGCCGTCCTCGGTATAGTCCTCGACCCGGAAGGTCTGAGCCGACCCGAACGGCAGTACCGCCGGCCACGGCGATTCCAGCCAGTCGAACAGCTCAGGGAAGCGGGCCGGCACAGTGTGGCGGCGAACGGGCAGAGCCATGACAAGTCCCTTCAGCTAGCCGGGATGTTCTCTTCCGCTAGTCCCTTTCCCCGATTCCGCGCCGGCCAAGAGGACTTCGGTCCCGCCGTCGCCGGAATCTTCGCCCCGCACCGACCCCGGTGCCCAGGCGAGCGCAGCCGGGACCTCCGGCCCTGCTTGTGTGGGCCCGGCATGGGTGAGGCTATTGACCATGAGCAGACAAGCAGAGCCGCCTGGCGGCGCGACGTCCGCAGCCCTGGCCCAACGAGTCGGTCGCCTGGAAGACCAGGTAGGTGCCCTGATCGAGGCCGTCGAGGTGCTGGCGCGCGGGTTCGAGGATGTCCCGACGGCCGCCGAGCGGTCCGAGGCCGATGAGGAGCGCGCAGCCCGGCAAGCGCACGACCTGCTGCTGCTGGTCAAGGCAGCCAGGCAGGAGGGCGGCTAGCAGCCGCGCGCACGGCGAGCTACCAGTGCGGTGCAGGCCGGGCGGCCGCTGACACAGTCGCGCCCGCCAGCTTCCGCCAGCGCAGCGCGTGCTGGATGTTGCTGGCGGTGACCAGGCCGGTGATCTGCCCGCCGTCCTCGACGACCGCCACGACCTCACCGCCGAGCGGGTCACGTCCGAGCAGCCGCGCGGCGGGGTCATCCGGGCTCGCCAGGTATTCCTCCGGCACTGGCAGTGCCAGCTGGCCGAGCCGCACCTGATCCCTGCCCGGATGCGCGACCCGGCTAAGCCGGGCGACGGTAACCACACCGGCCAGCCCGCCGCCAGGTCCGATGACCGGGAATGCCGGCTGCCCGGACCGCCCGCCGAACTGGCGGATGAAGTCGGCGACGGTCAGCCAGGACGGGGCCAGGTCAGGGTCAGGCGTCATCACGTCCGCGACGCGGACGCCGGCCAGCAAGGCGCGAGCAGAAGCGGCTCCCTGCTCGGCCGCGGCGGCGCTGGCCATGAACCAGCCGAGGAGCAGCAGCCACAGTCCGCCGATGAGGTCAGTGGTCAGCAGGACCTCGGCCACGCCCAGGATAGCCAGCATCGCGCCGATCGCCCGCCCCGCGCTCGTCGCGCCGCGCTCGGCCCGGTGCCGGTCAGCCCAGTGATGCCAGAGCATCGCCCGGAGCACCCGGCCGCCGTCTAGCGGTGCCCCTGGCAGCAGGTTGAACGCGGCCAGCACGCCGTTCATGAGGGCCAGCCACATCGCGGCGGCTACCGCGACTCGCGGCCCGCCAGCGGCACTGATGGCAGCCGCCGCGCCGACGAACGCGGCCCCGGCGAGCAGGCTCATAGCGGGCCCGGCCAGAGCGATCTGCAGGTCCGCCTGCGGCGTGCGGGGATCGCCGTCCAGCTGCGTGACGCCGCCGAGCATCCACAGCGTGACGGAGCGAATCTTGATGCCGTGCCTGCGGGCGACCAGCGCGTGCGCGAGCTCGTGGGCGAGCAGCGAGGCAAGAAAGGCAGCGGCCACGGCCACGCCCGCGCCCCAGTACAGCGCCGCTGACTGACCGGGGACCGCAGCCGGGAGGGCGCTCGCAGCGACCAGGTCGGCGATAATTGCCAGGGTCACGATGGCCGACCAGCTGGCCCCGACGGGGATCCCGGCGAATCTGCCGAACCGGATGTTTTGCCGCATGTTTGCCTCCAGCAACGAGCCGAGGCGGCTTCCTCTTCCACCGTGGGCCGGCCAGCCGCCCGCGGAGCAGGGCCGAACTGCCCTGGCTGCCGGGACGTCCGCAGCATCCGCGCGGGTGGCAGGCGCGGCCGGCCCGATCGGTCAGCCGCGCAAGAGCAGTTCCTCCAGCGGTTCGCTGCGGTGCAGACGGTCGATCGCCTCGGCTAGCAGGTGCGCAACGGATTCCGCCTGGATAGGCAGCGCTGGCGCGGCGGCGGGTGCCGGATGCCGGGGCCCGATGGTGTCGGTGACCAGCATGCGGCCTATCGCGCACTCCCTGAGCCGGGCCAGCGCGCTGCCGGCGAACAAGCCGTGCGTCGCGACGACAATCGGCTCACCGGTCGCCCCGTGCGCCCGGAGCGCGGACACGGCGGCTTCGATGGTGGCGCCGGTGCTGATCATGTCATCGACGATCACGACCGGCCGGTTCCGCACGTCTCCGACGATGTCCTTGGCCGACACCGTGACCGCGTCCAGCCGATATTTGCTTACTGCCGCCAGCCGAGCCTCGACCAGCGCGGCAAAGTGCCGTGCAAGCCGCATCGCACCCAGATCCGGAGCAACCACCACGGCGCCGCGGGGAATCAGCCGCCGGACGGCAGCGGCCAGCACGGGCACTGCGGTGAGCATCTCGACCGGCACTGCGAACATCGCTTCGAGTGACGAGGTGTGCGGGTCGATGACCACGAGCCGGCTGGCGCCGGCGGCGGCGATTGCCTCGGCGGCAACCCTGGCGCCGATCGGCTGGCGATCCCCGGCCCGCCGGTCCTGGCGCGCGTAACCGAAGTAGGGGACCACGGCCGTGACCCGGTCAGCGCCGGCCCGGCGGCAGGCGTCGAGCAGCAGCAGCAGTTCGACCAGGTTGTCGTTGACCGGAGGGCCGGTCGGCTGGATCACGTAGATGTCCGCGCCCCGGACTGGGCCAAGACGCGGCCGGATCTCCCCGTCGGGGAAGCGCTCCAGTTGCATCTCGACCAGGCGTGACCCCAGCCGGGACGCTATTTCTCCGGCGAGAACCGGATTGGCGGTGCCTGTCACGATGCCCAGCGACATGCCAGCAGCATGCCCGCCCAGGGCAGGCCTTCACCCCCAGCGAGCCTGCGGCAACAACGCGCGAGCTGAGACGGACGCACCGGGCCCGGCGTCGGGCCCGGCGTTCGGCTGGCGTTCAGCCGGCGCTGGCGGCGGGCTCCTGCCGGGCCTTGACGGCTGCGACACCGAAATGGTCCCCGCCCTTGAGCCGCGGATTGTCGGTGCCCCAGTGCCGGACCCGGGACTGGGGCACCAGCTTGGGTATGTGCTTGGAGCAGTGGATGTAGGCCTCGGTGACGAAGACCGCCACCCAGTGCTCGGGCCGGCGCCCCGGGTGGCTGGGCTCGGGCAGGTCGGGCTCGATCACCCGCATGTCGGCCGGGGTGAGCACCCGGGCGTCGCCGTTGACGTGCAGGCCGATCAGGTCGCGTTCGAAGTCGATGAACATCAGGCCGATCTGCGGGTTGGCCAGCATGTTGCCGAGGCTGGCCATCACGCCGTTGCCCCGGTACTCCGGATAGGCGAGCGTCCGGTCGTCGATGACGCGGAAGAAGCCGGGCGGCCCGGCGCGGAAACTGCAGTCGCATTCCCCGGCGCCATCGGCGGTTGCGATGAATGCCATCTCCATGCGCCCGATGAACTCGCACATGGGCGGGGTCAGGTGATCGCAGAGCTGGGTTTCGTAGAATCGCGCGGCACGCTCGGCCGTCCCGCACTGCTCCTGCAGCACATGCTCGCCGGCCGAACCCGGGCTGGCACCTGACATCACAGCATCCCTTCAGCCGCTGCCGACGCACCGACAGCAGGGGTCCTGGCCGTGGTGCAGACCCTCGTCATAGCAGGACACTTGCCACGCTACGTGGGCAATGTGCACTCGGCAAGGCTCGTTTCCGGGCATGCCGTTCCCGCGCGGCTTGTCAGCGGCGCAGCTGGGTCCACCGGGCCGCGACCTCGGCATGGCCGAGGACCTCTAGCGCACTCGGCTGCTGCCGGTTGGTCAGCCAGAGCAGCAGGTCGGATCGGGTGGCGCGGATGGCGGTGTCTGCCTTGCGGTGGCCGCGGACAGCGGCTGCGCGGCCGGCCTCGTCGAGGCTGACCCACCACTCGCTCTCGCCGTCGGTGGCGTGCAGGTGCAGGCTGCCGGTCAGCCCTGCGACACCGGGCTGCGCCACCAGCCCACCCGGTGATCGCCGCGGCTGGAGAAGGTCCAGGTCCGCGAGTCGGCCGGGGCGCTGGCCAGGATGCCGATGGTCCGGTCCAGGTGGGCCTCGTACCAGGTCGCCAGCAGGTCGTGGTCAGTCGGCGGCGTCTCCCGGTCGCTACGCGGCACGGCCTCGCCCGTGGTGACGATCTTCGCCATCCAGCCCAGGATTGCGCCCATGTGGCCGGCGAGGTCCGCGGCGGTCCAGCCCGGGCAGTCGGGAACAGGTCGCGCCCAGCCGGACCGGGCGGCCGCGAGCAACTCGCGCCCGTCGGCGGCGGTTACTGTCAGAAGGTCGGGATCAGCCATTTCACGGTGCCTTTCCGTTCAGTGGCGTGCCGCAGCCGCTCATGCCGCCCAGCGCCGACCGTGTGCTGTCCGGAATATACCGGCCGTCATGGGCCGGCGCTCACTACCCAGCCATGACGTCCTTGATGGTCGGCTCGACCGGCGAGACGTCGACGACATGGCCGGGATCACCCGCACGGCAGTAATCCAGCATCCGGTAGTGCGGCAGTTCGAAGGCAAGCGGCTGGCTGCTGCCCGGCGGCGTCACCTCGCCGCCGACGGCAGACCGCGACGCGTACATCACGCAGGCGTTCTTGTTGACCGCCGCGTACGCCACCGCGCCGGGCGCCAGCCTGACCAGCGTCGGGGACTGGCTGGTCAGCATCTGGTCGCCGCCGTCGTGGTAGCGGAATGGCAGCACGGCTCCCGAGCGCTCGGACAGCGTAATGCCCGGATAGCCGCGCAGGTCACAGGTGACTGACGAGGTGTTGCGGAAGTCCAGGATGACGGTGTTTTGCTGGGTCGCCTCCGAGACCAGCGGTCCGAGGCCGACCCGAAGTTGCGCGGCCCGGCAGTACGCCTGGGTGGCGGATGCCGAGGCGGCGGGTGTCGAGGCGCCCAGTTGCGCGGCCGGGGCGGACGTACCGCAGCCTGCCGCCAGCGGAGCCGCTCCGATGGCCGCTACCGCTGCAATGCCGGACAAGGCAGTTCTCATACCTCTTAGACTGTCGCTGGCCGCTGAAGTTGCGGGCGCATCTCTAGCTCGCGCAAGGCTAGGCGCGGACAGGTCCCAGAGAGGAGTGCCCGGATGGGCGGCTCATTGCCGGACGGGCTCGCGGGCGAGCAGTCGGACCGTACCGGGCTGCGCTGGACCGATCCTAGGACGCCGTTTACCTGGCGTGGCTGGAGTTTCGGCGCGGACGTGCTCAGGTTCGGCGGGAATGAGAGTCCCTATCCGCCGCCGCGGGAACTGCTGGACGCGATCGCGGCCGCAGCCGACCGGATGAACCGCTACCCGTTCGGGATGGAAGGATCGCTGGCAGAGAAGCTGAGCGCGCGGCTGGGTTGCTCGCCTGAGCAGGTGATGATCGCGCCGGGCACCAGCGCGCTGCTGGAGGCCGTGATCAAGAGCCTGGGCGGGCCCGACCGCGAAGTGGTCTACCCCGACACCTCCTACCCGGCCTATCGCGGCACCGTCACGGCCGTCAGGGCGCAGGCGCGGCCGGTGCCGCTGCGGCCCGACGGGTCCTGTGACATCGCGCGGATGGCGGATGCGTGTACCGATCGGACAAGTCTCGTCATCGTCTGCAATCCGAACAACCCGACCGGCGGGATGGCGCCTACCAGGGATCTGCGGCCGCTGATCGACGTCTTGCCCGCGGGAGCGCTGCTGCTGATCGACGAGGCCTACTGGGAGTTCACCGACGAGTACGCAGACGGGGGGCGTGGCGCACTCGACTACCTGGAGTGCGGTCGGCCCGTCCTGGTCGCCAGGACGTTCTCGAAGTTCTACGGCCTGGCGGGCTTGCGGGTCGGATACGGCGTCGCCGCCAGGCAGATCGCCGGGGAACTCCATGCCAGGCTGCGGCTCGGCGGTACGAACATCGCCGGCATCGTGGCGGCTGAGGCCGCACTCGGGCTCACCGACGTGTTCGCCGAACGCGCCGAGCGCATCAAGGCGGAGCGCGGGCGGCTCTCTCAGTCGCTCGCCAACCTGGGCTTCGAGCCGTTGCCCACGCAGGCCAACTTCATCTTCTGCCCGCATGCCGATGACGACCTGCCGGCGAAGCTGATGGCAGCCGGATACTGGGTGCGCGGCGGCGCCAGCCTTCAGATGCCAGGTGGCATGCGAGTGACGGTCGGTAACCCGAGCGAGAACGATAAGCTCCTGGCTGCCATCCGGGCGATCACCGAAGCTGGCAGGCTCGCCGGCACCTGACCGCGAGGGCCGTTCGCAGCCAGTTCACGGGCTGCTCTCACTCCACGATGACGGAACTGTGGCGGACACGCTGCTGCACTGGCCTGATCTTGAGAAGCACTCGTTCCGACACGACTCGTCGCAGGTCGAATTTCTCACCCATGTATTTTTCAGCCAGGCGGTCTATGTGGTCTCGTGCGACCTGGCCGAAAATGTGGTCTGTGACTATGCCGCGAACGGCCGCATAGTGGCCCGGGTCGGCCCGGTCCACGATCAGGATGTGCACGCGCGGATCACGGCAAGTATTGCGGTACTTGAGGCGGTGGCGTTCGGTATTGATGAGGAGCGCGTCTTCGTCGGCGTCGATCCACATGAGACTCGCGACGGGTGAGCCGTCGGGGAGAAGAGTGGTCAGGCTGGCGAAGTTAGGCTCCGCTGCCAGCGCTCGTACCTCGTCGCTCAGCGCGCTCATCAACTGTTCTCCATGACGAAATCCGCTGCCTTCATCGCTATCGGGCACCATGAGGGTATATCGCGAAGCAACGCGATGCCTACGTGCCGGGAGTGATCGGTGAACCTCGTCGCTCAGCCGCGCTACCGCCGCGAGGACCTGCGGACCGGCATCGTCCACATCGGCGTCGGCAACTTTCACCGTGCGCACCAGGCCATGTACATCGACCGGCTGCTGAATCAGGGCGGGTCGACGGAGTGGGCGATCTGCGGGGTCGGCCTGCTGCTGCGGGACGCTCAGGTGCGGGACGCACTCCGCGGCCAGGATATGCGCTACACCCTGGTAGAGCGGAGCCCCGATGGCCGCGCGACGGCCCGTACCATCGCGGCGATCGCCGACTACCTGTACGCCCCGGACGAGCCGGAAGCGGTCGTCGAGCGACTCGCGCACCCCGGCACCAAGATCGTGACCCTGACGATCACCGAAGGCGGCTACAACCTCACCGGGGACGGCACCTTTAACGCAGACGACCCGGCGGTCCGGCGTGACCTCGCGCCGGGCGCCGTGCCCGCGACCGTGTTCGGCGTTGTCGTCGAGAGCCTGCGCCGTCGCAGAGACCGGGGCATCCCGGCGTTCACGATCGTCTCCTGCGACAACCTGCCGGGGAACGGGAGCGTCGCCCGGCGAAGCTTCACCTCCTACGCCGGCCTGATCGATCCCGGGCTCGGTGACTGGATCGGCCGGGAAGCCGCGTTCCCGAACAGCATGGTGGACCGGATCACCCCGGTCACGACCGATGAGACCCGCCGGTACGTTGCTGACACCTTCGGCGTCGTCGAC
>JAJYUU010000205.1 GCA_021792405.1 Actinomycetes bacterium | reverse complement strand
GCAGCGTGCCCGGCCGGCCAGTGCGCCGGGCAGGCAGTCATGCGCCCAGGGTTGCGGCGCAGTGGGGCACGTGGTCGGACGACGCTGCGGACCGAGAGTCCCAGCGGGTCGGTGCGGTCCATAGCTCGGCCGCCCCGGTGGCCGAGCTATGGACCTTCTTGACGAAAATGACGTGCCGTGGTTTCATGACTTAATGGCCTGGTAGTTAAGTTCTCAGGATCATGGCGGAAGACTGCGCGACGTTAGTGTGCATCGGAATGTGCTGTGCGTTCGCGAGCTTGAGTTTGACTGATTTAAAAGCCGGACTATCCTCGGCCAGTTGTTCCGCGGCTGCCGGGCCAGAATGTTGGGCTGATCTCCTAGCTCAAAGGTATGCGCTGGCCCGGAATGCGCGACGATGATCTCCGTTCGCGCTCTTGGGCCTCTTGAAGTCGACGTTTCCGGCAAGCTGCTGAATCTGGGTGGACCGCGTGAGCACGTCATTCTGGCCATGTTGCTGCTGGACGCGAATCGGATAATCCCCATCGAGCGGCTGATGCGGGCGCTCTGGGATGATCGGCCGCCCAATACGGCGCGCGCTCAGGTTCAAATCTGCATCTCCGCGCTGCGCAAGAAACTGCTGCCAGTCGGCGGCGCTATCCGGATCGAAAGCCACCGGCCAGGTTACCTGATACGGCTGCCTAGCGAGTTCTTCGATCTGCATGTGTTCGAAGCGGCGGTGGTGCGTGCCAGGAATGCGGAGCAGCGCGGTGATCTGAACGCGGCACGCAGCGCGATGAGGCGGGCGCTGGGGTTGTGGCGCGGCGGTGCGCTGGCTGGAATCGAGAGCCGGACGGTGCGCCAAATTGCCGAGCAACTGGCCGAACGACGCCTGGCATTGATGGAGGACTGTCTCGACGTAGAGCTTCAGCTGGGCCTGCATAACGATGTGGCCGTCGAACTGGCGCGGTTGGTGGAAGAGTATCCGCATCGGGAGCGGCTGTGCGCGTTGCTGATGACCGCGCTCTACCGGGCTGGCCGACAAGCCGACGCTCTTGAGGTCTACCGGCGCACCCGCGCTTCGCTCGTCGATGCGCTGGGGATCGAGCCGGGAGCAGAGTTGCGGCGGCTGCATCTAGCGATACTGCAGAATTCCGAGGCCTCAGATGACCTGGAGGCTCATGCTATCGATCTGACGGCTGGAGCCCGCGCCCCTGCCGTCGTGCCGACACTGCTTCCGGCGACGATCAGCGACTTCACGGGCCGTGCCGACCAGGTAGCTCGACTGATGCGCCAGGTCCTCCGCGACACTTCCGACATCGGCGGACACTGGGCTGTCGGCGTGAATGTCATCGTCGGCAGGGGCGGTACGGGCAAGACAACCCTGGCTGTGCACGTGGCGCATCAACTAGCCGATAAGTTCCCGGACGGCCAACTGTTCGCGAGGCTGCGCTCCGGTGATCAGGCGGCTAGCCTGGCGGGCATATTCGAGCGCTTCTTGCGCGCGCTCGGCGCACAGAACCAGATGCTTCCTGACAGCGTGGACGAGCGGGCCGAGATGTACCGCGACCTGCTGGCTGACCGGAGAGTCCTGGTCCTGCTCGATGACGCGATGTCAGAGCAGCAGGTCCGGGACCTCCTTCCCGGATCACCGACGTGCGCCGTGATCGTGACGAGCCGGAAGCGCCTGACCGGATTGTCTGCTGCGAACCGTGTGGAACTCGGCGGCTTCGATCCGGCCACGGCCATCGAGCTGCTGGGCACCATAGCTGGCCGCGACCGGATAGCCTGCGAGCGAGCCGCTGCCGCCAGGGTGTGCCAGCTCTGCGACTACACTCCGCTGGCGCTGCGGATCGTCGGCGCGCGACTTGCCGCGCGACCGCACTGGACC
The DNA here is from genome assembly GCA_021792405.1 of Actinomycetes bacterium. Taxonomy (GTDB): domain Bacteria; phylum Actinomycetota; class Actinomycetes; order Streptosporangiales; family Streptosporangiaceae; genus JAJYUU01. The sequence goes on along the minus strand of JAJYUU010000205.1, from coordinate 5,292 downwards.
GTCGATGACATGGTCGGCCGTCTCACCGATGAATCCAGGCGGCTCGACGAGCTGAGACACGAACAGATGGGCGTGCGCGCAAGCATGGCGCTGTCCTATGTGAACTTGTCGCCGGCAGCCCGATGCCTGCTGCGGCGGCTGGCGCTGCTGGAGACATCAAGCTTCGCGCCTTGGGTCGGCGAGCCGCTCATCAAGGTCGATGAGTTCGTTGCACAAGAGATCATGGAAGAGCTGGTCGACGCGTACTTCCTGGATGCCGACTCTGGCCTGCACGTTCGAGTACCGCGATATCGTCTACATGACATTACCAGGATATTTGCGCAAGAGCGGCTGACGGAGGAGGATGCGGCGGCAGAAAGCCGAGCTGCCGTGTCGCGCTATATTGCTGCGCTGCATTACCTTACTAGGGAAGCATATCGGCGAGCGCATGGCGGCGAATTCCTGCTGCCAAAGAATGATGCGGAGCTGTGGCGGCTCGCGGGGGCGTCCGCCGCCAGGCAGCTGGCGGAGCCACTAGCCTGGCTGGAAGAGGAGCGAGGGTCACTAGTCTGCGGCGTGCGCCAGGCGGCAGCATATGGCCTGACGGATCATGCCTGGGGTCTCGCGTTGAGCTCGGTCGCGATCTTCGAGGCGCGCATGCACCTCGATGACTGGCGAGAGACCCACGAGGATGCCTTGCGGGCCGTGCTTGCCCATGGTGATGTCCGTGGTGAGGCGGCTATTCGTTATTCTCTCGCATCGCTGCATATGTTCACGCGGAATGTGGCAGAGGCGAGTGACGGCTTTAGCCGTGCCCTGGTGCTCTACGAAGATCTCGGGGACCGGTATGGAACGGCGCTCGTGCTGCGCAATGTGGCGTACCTCGATCGCATCGCCGGCCATCTGAGCGAAGCGCTTGAGCGCTGGGAGAAGACGCTGCCGGCCTTTCGGGAAGTCAATGATGTGCTCGCCGTGGCGCATGTCCTGCACAATATGGCTCAGGTGAAGATGGACTTCGGCGATATCGCCGGCGCGGTCGGCATGCTGGACGAGGCTGATGAGATATGCACCATGCTGGGCAACCGTCGCGTCGGCGCCCAGGTGTTGCACCGCAAGGGTGAATTGTATTGCCGGCGCGGTGATCTGGAACAGGCGGCTGCGGCCTACGCGGACGTCCTCGCGTCTGCGGAGGCGTCCGGCGATCTGGTCGGCCAGTGCTATGCGCTGCTCGGGCTTAACTCGGTGCACGTCGCGCGGGAGGACTTCGACGCGGCCGCACGGACATTGGCCCAGGCAGATGAGCTCGCTGTCAGCGCGGGCGACCCAATGGTCCGATGCCGCCTGAGACTTGCCCGGGCAATTGTGGCGCTAGGGCGCGGTGACCCTGAGTCGGCTGCGCGCGATGCCGAGAGTGCCGTCCGCGACGCTAAGGACATGAACGCGACCTTGCTCTGCGTGGAGGCGCTCATGACGCGTGGACGAATCTGCCTGTTGGCCGGTAAACCAGAATGCGCCCAGCTGAACTGGGATAGCTGCGCCGATCTCGTGGCGACGCTGGAAGCCCGCCTGGCCGCGCGGCTGAGCGCCGAACTGCAGCGGTACCGGACTGCTGCGCTGTCTGCTGCGCACTGTGACGGGCCGGCGCACGCTTCGGGCTAGCCGGTGACCTGCACCGGGATCCCGGCTCCGCTGCCAGTTGAGCCGCCCGCGATCATCGCGGTCAGCCCTGGACAGCGGCTGTCAATGAGTAGCGCTGGCTCCGCCGTTACTGCGCCGCTGACGGGCGGAAACGGGCCGTCTGGCTCGCCTCAATCCTCAGGCGAGGGTTTTGCAGGCGAATCGGATGGCAGAGTTCCGCTGGGCCATGGCCCTCGAAGGCCATCGGCCACCCGCTGCTCATCAGACCAGATACCTATCAGGCAGCTGCTGAGCTTCGGCGCAGGCGCAGGCGCAGGCGCAGGTGCTGGCCTGGACGCAGCGGAGCTCAGCTCGTCACCGGCGCGAGGGATAGCCCGCTGACATATCCGGCCCCGTCCGCGCCGATGCCTGCGCCGAACGTCTGCTGTCCCGCAACCAGGCCCGTTACCTGCAGTGACGCGGGCGGGAAGCGGGTCCCCAGCCGCAGCGGGGTGACGTGCACGGCGCCGGCCGGCACGTCGACGTCGAGGCCGAGCACCGCCTGGATCAGCGCGCCGGCCGCGGCCGCGGCCCACGCCTGCGGCCGGCAGGAAGCCGGGTAGGGCACCGGCGAGCCGGTCTGCGCGCGCGCATGACCGGAGAACAGCTCCGGCAGCCGCCAGCCGAACGCCGACGCCGCCTCGAGCAGGCCGTCGGCGAGATCGGCAGCCGTAGCCAGATGCCCGCTGCGGGCCAGGCCCGCGATCGCGATGGCCGTGTCGTGGCTCCAGACCGAGCCGCAGTGATAGCTCAGCGGTGAATAGCCGCCGCTGCGCGCCGACATCGTGCGAAGTCCGAAGCCGGAGTTCAGGTCGGCGCGGCTCAGCCGCCCTGCGACGAGATCCTCCTCGGCAGCGGTCAGCAGCCCGGTACCGAGCAGGTGGGCGATGTTACTGGTCAGGGCATCCGCCTGGTCCTTGGCCCGGTCCAGGGCCAGCGCCGGGTAAGGGCCGGCCGGGTCGGCGACCCAGAACGACGACCGGAATGCGGCAGCCAGCCTCGCCGCCCAGGCGCGCCACTGCGCGGCGCCGGGCTGGCCGAAGGCGTCGAGCAGGTCGGCGCCGTTCATCGCGGCCTGATAGGCGTAGCCCTGGACCTCGCAGAGGGTGACCGGAGGCTCCGCCATGCGGCCGTCGGCGAACCGGATAGCGTCCCTGGAGTCCTTCCAGCCCTGGTTCGCCAGGCCATGGCCGCTCTGGTCGCGGTATTCGAGCAAGCCGTCGCCATCGGCGTCGCCGTAGTCGCGCATCCAGGCAAGCGCGCCGGCCATGGCCGGCAGCAGCGCCCGGACGTCCGCCGCTGGCATGCCCCACCGCCAGGCGTCATGCAGCAGGCAGACCCACAACGGCGTCGCGTCGATGGTGCCGTAGTACAAAGGCGGGAGCGAGCCGGTAGCCGCTGGCTCCGGGCGGGCGGCGCGCAGCTCGTGCGGGATCTTGCCGGGAGCCTCGCCGGTGAGCGCGTCGACCCGGGTGCCCTGGAACGCGGCCAGCGCGCGCAGCGTCCCGCGGGCAAGCTGCCAGCCGAACGGCAGCAGCAGCCGGGCCGCCCAGATGCTGTCGCGCCCGAACAGCGTCAGGTACCATGGTGCGCCCGCGGCAAGGAACACGTCGTCGGGCGCCCGAGCGGTGACCATGCGAAGCGCCGCGGCATCGGCGATCGAGCGGGACAGCAGGCGCGGCAGCCTGAGGTCGGCTGACTCGGCAGCCACCAGTGCCCACTGGCCGGCGCCCGCATCATCGCGCGACACGCCCGGCGTGTCGCCTGGCGCCGCGCCCGGCCGCGCGGGCGCCGGGCCGGCGACCTCGTCGCTAGTTCGTGCTCTGGGAATCTGGACCAGGCTCGGGGCACCGCGGCGCGGCGACATCACGACGGCGCTGGCGTCCCGCGCCGACAGTAGCCAGCCGATCTCCTGCTCGCCGAGCCCGGACAGCCGGACCTGCCAGGTGAGGGACGCCGTGCCGTCGCTGCCGATTGCGGCGACTGCGGCGGGCGCGCTCAGCCGCACCCGAAGCCGGCCGTCCCCCCACGCAAGTTCCGAGCCGGCCATCGCCATGGACACCAGCCGGCCCGGCCGGCCGGCCTTGACGTCGGCGAGCGTCGCCAGGTCGGTGGCGACGCGCAGGGTAACCGGGATGACGGCACCGATATGCTGGCCGGCCGTCAGCCGCACGACTTCGCGCACGCTGCCGGGGCGCACCATGCGCTGTCTGGTCAGCCAGACCGCCGGATCAGGACCGTCCCCGGCAATCTCCTGCGGAACGGCGGTGAACAATGCCGTGCCCGCAGACGCCAGGCTGGAACTGATTGGCGCCGGCTCGGCACCGGCTATCTCCAGGATGGCCTGGCACAGCACGCGGGAATCGGCATGGAACGCGCCCTGTGCGCCTGACCAGCGCAACTGCCCGTCCGGCCCGCTGAGCACCATCGTCGGCGCGCTCAGCACCGTGATCAGATCGTGCAGCCACGGCTGGTGCGAATGCGCCATCGACCCTGTCGCGCTCATGAGCAATCATCAGTCACGGCTGCCTGGCAGGCAACCACGAACCGCGTCGGCCCAAGCGGACGGCCGGGGTTATCCCTTGCGAGGGCTGGCTATGCCGGATGTGCGGCAACGGTCCGGGCGACCTGATCGAGAAGCCCGGCGAGTTCTTCGGTGGTGACTTCCGCGGCGCTGGTCATGGCGTTGAACCTGGCCAGTCGCTCGCGCTGCTGCCAGCGCATCCGCGCAGGCGAGGCATCATGAATGCCGGCCAGGTGCCGGTACAAGGGCGGTCGGGCTTGCACCGACCAGTAGCCCAGCGTGTACCGGGCCACTGTGGCCTCAACGTCCGGGTGACCAGGCGGATCAGTGATCGCCAGGATCAGGAAGCCGCCGTCCCGCTCGGCGCTGATCCGGCTGCCGGTGACCGGATCCACCAGGATTGCGCCGGCCGGCATGCGCCTGAGCGCTGCCCACAGCTTCCCGATCAGAACGTCCTGCCGGTGCCGCTCGCGTCCCCGCCGGATGTCCGCTGCCAGCGACATCGCCCCGGCGACGGGGACCAGCGCGGTCGCGATGACGATCGCGCACGCCATCTCAGCCGCAAGTCCCGGTCCCGTGGCAGGCGGGACGCGCAATGCGCTCGTTCCCCGCGGCTTGGTGGTCCGGGTCATTGGATTCCTGCCTCACGCTAGGACGCACTACACGCGTTTGGCGGCTGGCTCTCATTCTAATGAAATTGGCCACGAAGTCCCTGCCCGCGGCGGGGTTTGCTATCAGAAAATGGCTCCCGCTGCCCGGCCGGGCTGGACCTGGTCAGCCAGTGCTCGGACGTTCCCTGATCGTGCGCGAGTCGGCCGGCTCGCTGACCGGATGAGTGCTCTCCTCGCCGACGATGAGGTGGCTGTGGCTCAGCGCCGACACGCCGGCGACGAGCAATGCCAGTGCCAGCGCCTCCAGCGCCAGGTCCTCCGTCGCGGCCTGGAAGTGCTCCCCGAACAGGAATATGCCGAGCAGGCTGGCGGCCAGCGGATCGAGAATGGTGAAACCCGGCTGTGACGCGGCGAGCGGTCCCGCTGCCAGCGCGTGCGAGGCCAGGAGCAAGCTCGCTGCCCCGGCCCCGACAAGGACGTACACCGACCAGTTCGTAAAGA
>JAJYUU010000204.1 GCA_021792405.1 Actinomycetes bacterium | reverse complement strand
GTCGTCGGCCGACTCGATCCCGACTGACAGCCGGATCAGGTCCGCTGGCACCTCCAGCGCGGAGCCGGACACCGAGGCGTGCGTCATCCTGGCCGGCAGCTCAATCAGCGATTCGACCCCGCCGAGCGACTCGCCGAGGGCGAACAGCCGGGTCCGCCCGCAGATCTCGACCGCTTCGCCCGCGCCGCCGCGCACCCGGAACGACACCATCCCGCCGAACCCGCGCATCTGCTTGACGGCCACCTCGTGGCCGGGATGAGCCGCCAGGCCCGGATAGAAGACCTGACTGACCCGCGGGTGCCCGGTCAGCATGTCGGCGACGCGCTGCGCGTTCTGGCAGTGCCGGTCCATCCGGACCGCCAGGGTCTTGGCCCCGCGCAGCGTGAGCCACGAGTCGAACGGGCCAGGCACCGATCCGACCGCGTTCCGGGTGAAATAAAGCCGCTCGCCCAGGCCGGGATCGGCAACGACGACAGCGCCGCCGACCACGTCGGAGTGCCCGCCGATGTACTTGGTGGTCGAGTGGACCACGGCATCGGCGCCGAGCGCGAGCGGCTGCTGGAGGTAGGGCGAGGCGAAGGTGTTGTCGACCACCAGCAACGCGCCGGCGGCGCGGCACAGTTCCGCCAGCACGGCGATGTCGGCGATGCCGAGCAGCGGGTTGGTCGGCGTCTCGACCCAGACCAGTCGGGCCGGGCGCTCGGCCAGCGCTGCGCGCACGGCCGCCGGATCCGACATCGGCACCGGCCGGTAGCTGACGCCCCACCCGGTGAGCACCTTGTCGAACAGCCGGAACGTGCCGCCGTAGGCGTCGTCCGGGATCAGCACATGGTCGCCGGGCGCGCAGAGGGCCCGCAGCAGGCAGTCGGACGCGGCCATCCCGGACGCGAACGCCAGGCTGCGCGCGCCGCCCTCGAGCGCGGCCAGGCATTCCTCGAGCGCGCCCCGCGTCGGGTTGTCGGTGCGCGAGTACTCGTATCCCTCGATCCAGCGCGCCGCCGCGCCGAGTTCCTTGCCACGCAGGCCGCCGACGCCGTCCTGCTTGTACGTCGACACCTGGTAGATCGGCGGCACGACCGCGCCGGTCACCGGATCGGGGTCCTGGCCGGCATGGATCGCCAGGGTTTCGAACGCATCGCGGCTGTCCATCAAGCGCTCCCTTGCGCGTGCCTTGCTCTCACTGCGGCCGCGGTCCCTGGCGACTGCTCCGACCGGGAACGGGCATCGTCCCCTGGCGCTCTTACCCGGGCTCGCCGGACAAGAATGTCAGGACATCTTGCCGGGTAATCACGCCGGCCGGCTTGCCGTCGACGAGCACCACGGCGGCACCCGCGGCGCTGAGCGCCCGCGCCGCCACACTGACCGGCTCGCCGGAGCCGACCGATGGCAACGGCGGCGACATCAGCCCGGCTACTTCGTCATCGGGCGCCGCCGCCCCGGTGACCAGCGCGTCCAGCAGATCATGCTCCACGATCGAGCCCACGACCTCGGCAGCCATCACCGGTGGCTCGGCACTCAGCACCGGCAACTGCGACACGTCGAAGTCGCGCAGGCTGGCGATCACGTTCCTGACGGTGTCGGTCGGGTGGGCGTGCACGAACGCGGGCAGCGACGAGCCCGCCTTGCGCTTGAGCACGTCGCCGACCCGTGGCTCAGTGGTCTCCTCGGTGAGGAAGCCGTAATCCGCCATCCACTCGTCGTTGAAGATCTTGGCCAGGTAGCCGCGGCCGCCGTCGGGCAGCAGCACCACGATGACGTCGTCCGGCCGGGCGGTCGCGGCCACGCGGAGCGCGGCCACCACCGCCATGCCGCACGACCCGCCGGTCAGCAGCGCTTCCTCACGTGCCAGCCGGCGGGTCATCAGGAAGGACTGCGCGTCACTGACGGCGATGATCTGGTCGCAGATGTTCTTGTCGTAGGTCTGCGGCCAGATGTCCTCGCCGACCCCCTCGACCAGGTACGGACGGCCGGTCCCGCCGGAGTAGACAGAGCCTTCGGGATCTGCGCCGATGATCTTGACCCGGCCACCGGAGATCTCCTTGAGGTACCGGCCAGTGCCGGAGATCGTGCCGCCAGTGCCGATGCCGGCAACGAAGTGCGAGATCCGGCCGTCGGTCTGGGCCCAGATTTCCGGGCCGGTGGACAGGTAATGCGACTGCGGATTCTCCGGGTTGGCGTACTGGTTCGGCTTCCAGCCGCCCGGCGTCTCGGCGGCCAGGCGGTCCGAGACGCTGTAGTAAGAGTCCGGGTGATCCGGCGACACGGTTGTCGGGCAGACCACTACTTCTGCCCCGTAGGCCCGCAGGACGCTGATCTTGTCCTGGCTGACCTTGTCCGGGCAGACGAACAGGCAGCGGTAGCCCTTCTCCTGGGCCACGATGGCCAGCCCGATGCCGGTGTTGCCGGAGGTGGGCTCGACGATCGTGCCGCCCGGCCGGAGCTCGCCCGATTTCTCGGCGGCCTCGACCATCCGCAGCGCGATCCGGTCCTTAACCGAGCCTCCGGGGTTGAAATACTCGACCTTGGCGAGTACGACCGGCCCGGCGCCGGCCCCCGGCAGGTCGCGGGTGACCTTGCGGAGCCGAACCAGCGGGGTGTTCCCGACCAGACCGATCAGGGAGTCATGAACCTGCATCGCGTTGCCGCCTTCTGGATCTTCCCGGCTCACCATGTTCCCAGGTAATCGACGCTACCGGACCGGGGCACCAGCCCACACAAGGCGGGAAACCCCCTGGGATACCCAGGAGAGCCGTTGCGGTACGAGACCCTCACAGCTTCTCATGTCTCCGGTACAGCGCCTGCGGCACCAGCGGTGGCAGCCATCGGAGTCTGCACTGCCCGAAGCCTATAAGTCTTCCTCTCTACATTGTCGAGCCAGGTTGTAGGCACCCGCGGTCGGAATCGACTGGGACGATACGGAGAACGATGACAACCCAGAGACGAACAATCTGCTGCACTGGCTGCGTCCGGTCACCGGCTGGCCAGCGGAGCCGGCCGAGATTCGCGAGTGGGAGAAGGCCACGGGACAGACGTGGAAGGGAAAACGATGACGGTTGATCGACCGCAGGGGCTCATTGGGTCGGGACGACGCGGCGAAAGTCGTCGGCTGGACTAAATGATTTCAGCCCGACTTGATCCGCGTCAGCGTTACCAATGAGCATCGTGCGGGAATCGCACGGGAGTCGTTCAACAAAGAGATTAGCGTAGCTGTCTGACCCGTTTCCGCGAGTAAGGCGGTGGCGGGCTGGCAACTTCGGGAGCGGGAGCCGGGCCTGCCGCTTCCGGGCCCGCCCGCCGGCCCGCCAGTCCCCGACGCATACCCGCCGCGCTGCCCGTAAGCACGCTGCCGCCACCCACTGGAGCAGTACACCCGCGGCCGGCCCTCACCTGATTCGATTCGCTGGTGTCTCGCGATTCGCATTGTTCGGGGTGTTCGTGTTCATTCCTGGCAACGCGGGCACATCCGCCGCGGTAGGGCCACTCGCGAGCGCCATGAGCATGAAGCAGGAACGGCCTCGTGAAGCAGATGTGCCCGGGAGGCTAACGTGAGGACCGGCACCGCACTCGACCTGATCGCGGGAATTTGCGGTTGCGGTGCGGATCACCAGTCGGCACCGCCCAAGGCGAGCGCTGTCCGGCTCAGGGTGCGCTGCTCTCGATGCCACGCGCAGGCCCACCTCGGCCCGAGCGCGCACCAGCCGGCCGGGGGGGTGGCAGTATCCGGCACATCAGCTACTGTCGGGTTAACTAGCGCAGGTCAATGAGCGCAGAGAGTCTCGCAGGGAGCCCATCATGCCCGAGGCAGTCGTCGTCGCCACCGCCCGCTCGCCCATCGGCCGGGCGTTCAAGGGATCGCTGACCACCATCCGTCCCGACGACCTCACCGCGGCGATGGTGACGGCGGCGCTGGCCAAGGTCCCGCAGGTAGATCCCGCGCAGATCAGCGATCTGATCCTGGGCTGCGGGCTGCCCGGCGGCGAGCAGGGCTACAACATGGCACGGGTGGTCGCCATCCTGCTCGGCTACGACACACTGCCGGGCACCACGATCACCAGGTACTGCTCGTCCTCGCTGCAGAGCACCCGGATGGCCTTCCACGCGATCAAGGCGGGCGAGGGCGACATCTATATCTCGGCCGGCGTGGAAACCGTCAGCCGGTTCGGGAAGGGCAGCAGCGACGGAGCGCCGGACACCAGGAACCCCGTGTTCGCCCCCGCCGAGGAACGGACCGCCAACCAGGCCAGCACCGTCGGCGGCAGCTGGCACGATCCACGCGAAGACGGCAACCTGCCCGATATCTACATCGCGATGGGCCAGACCGCCGAGAACGTTGCCCAGCTACGCGGCATTACCCGCCAGGCCCAGGACGAGTTCGGCGTCCGGTCGCAGAACCTGGCCGAGAAGGCCCTCGTCAACGGCTTCTGGCAGCGGGACATCACCCCGGTCACGCTGCCCGACGGAACCGTCGCCGCCACCGATGACGGACCGCGGCCCGGCACCACGCTGGAGAAGGTCTCGCAGCTTCAGCCGGTGTTCCGGCCGGACGGGACGGTGACGGCCGGCAACTGCTGCCCGCTCAACGACGGCGCCGCGGCAGTGATCGTGATGAGCGACACCAAGGCTGCAGAGCTGGGCATCACCCCGCTGGCCCGGATCGTGTCGACCGGAGTCACCGCGCTCTCGCCGGAGATCATGGGCCTCGGCCCGGTCGAGGCCTCGCGCCAGGCCCTCCGCCGGGCGAACATGACGATCGACGACGTCGACCTGGTGGAGATCAACGAGGCATTCGCCGCCCAGGTGATCCCGTCCTACGACGACCTGGGCATCGACATCGACAAGCTCAACGTCAACGGCGGCGCCATCGCGATCGGGCACCCGTTTGGCATGACCGGCGCGCGGATCACCTCCACCCTGATCAACAGCCTGCAGTTCCACGACAAGTCGATCGGGCTGGAGACGATGTGCGTGGGCGGCGGCCAGGGGATGGCGATGATCTTCGAGCGGCTCAGCTAGCCCATAGTCAGCCAACGGGGCGCAACCGGGCATGTGGCGTAATGCCCGGCGGGCGGCGATGCGCCAAACAGGGCATTACGGAAGGGTTTCATCCGGGGGTTGTCACAGCGCGCTGAGTGGTGCACTCTCGACACCAGGGACTCCCTCGCCTGGGAGACGACCTGGAGGTGCGCATTGTCCATGACCCACTCTCCGGAGATGCATCAGAACCTGATCGCCCGCATTCCGGCCGTGACCGGCCTGCAACTCCGAGAGTGGTTCAGCCGTCTTGAATCGGGTCCGGCGTTCCTGAGATGCAACGAGCGCGCTAACTGGCTGTCTGACGAGCACGGGCTGTCACACGGGTACGCCAGCGCGATCGTGCACGAGTACGAAGTCCAGCGCCGCACCAGGCTCAACCGCGCCTGACGGTGGACATCGGGCGCGCCACCGCCTTCCTGTCCGGTCATCCGCGGGCAGTTCTGGCTACCACCAGGTCAGACGGCCGCCCGCAGCTATCCCCGGTGGTCGCGGCGGTGGACGACGACGGCCGTGTGCTGATCAGCACCAGGGAAACGGCAGTCAAGGCCAGGAACCTGGCAAGAGACCCGAGAGCGTCGCTGTGCGTGCTCAACGACGGCTTCTTCGGTGAGTGGGTCCAGGCCGAGGGCAACGCCGAACTCATCCGCCTGCCGGACGCACTGCCACTGCTCGAGGACTACTACCGGCGGATCTCGGGCGAGCACCCGGACTGGAATGACTACCGCGACGCCATGCAAAGAGAACGACGCCTGATCGTCAGGATTACACTCGACCGGGCCGGGCCGGACGTGAGCGGGTGATTGACCGCAAACGCGCCGGGCGCAGAATCCGCGGGTAATCCTGTCGTTGCTCGTCCTGCCTAATTCAGGGCACTCGCCCCTTTAGTCGCAGCTAAGCGGTACCCCCGGTCGGAGTCGAACCGACACTGGGGACCCTTTTAGGGGGACCGCCTCTTCCCTTGGGCTACGGGGGCATTGCGATGATACCCCGCGCCCATCTGAGACTCTAGATTAGACAATTAGCCAACAAATATTCGTGCCAATGTCGGTATCTTGCCGATGCGATCTTTCGCACTTCTGATACGCCGAGTAACGACTGCGCTATTGTCATTAACCCTCAGTAGCCCCCGCCGCCCGGCCGGCTACCAAAGTCAGTTGCCGCCGGGCTACTGCCCGGCACCGAGGGTCGCTACGCTGAACCTATGTGTTGCCAGCCGCCTCCCGCAGTGCCATGAGCGTGCCGGACTCAGCCTCAGCTGACTCGGGAGGGCCGTACGGGATAGTCGCGATCGCAGCCTCGGCCGGCGGCATCAGCGCACTCAGCCGCGTGCTCGGCGGCCTGCCCGTCGGCTTCCCGGTCCCTGTTGTGGTCGTCCAGCACCTCGATCCCCGGCACAGCACCATCATTGCCGAGGTGCTGGGCCGGCGCGCTCAGCTGCCCGTCGCGCTCGCCAGCGAAGGCGACCGCGCGGAGGCGGGCATGATCTACGTGGCTCCGCCGAACTATCATCTGCTGGTCGAAGCGGGAGGAGTGCTCGTGTTGTCCAGTAGCGAGCTCGTGCACTTCGTGCGGCCGTCTGCCGACCTGCTGTTCGAGTCTGTCGCCGGAGCCTACGGGCCCAGAGCGCTCGCCTGCGTGCTGACCGGAACAGGCAGCGACGGCGCCATGGGTGTCTCTGCCGTGAAGGCGCGGGGCGGGACGGTCATCGTGGAGGACCCCGAACTCGCGGAGTTCAAGGGCATGCCAGAAGCCGCCATCGCGGCCGGCGCGGCCGACTTCATCCTGCCCCTGGACGAGATAGCTACGGTCATCCGCGGGCTCGTGGAACAGGAATAGAGTGCATGATGACTGAGGAGCCAAACCCCGACGAAGCGGACGGCGACCTCGAAGATCTGCTGGAATTCATCCGGGACGCGCGCGGCTTTGACTTCACCGGTTATAAGCGCTCGTCGCTGGCGCGGCGCATCCGCAAGCGCATGCACGAGGCGGGGGCAGCCGACTACGTAAGCATTCAGGTCACCTGACTGGTTGGCGTGCGGGTGTTACCTGTTGTGAGTGCCTGGCTGCGTGATCTTCTGTGAGCCGGCCCAGCGTGTCGTGTTGACTACGGAGGGCCGGCGATCATGAT
>JAJYUU010000203.1 GCA_021792405.1 Actinomycetes bacterium | reverse complement strand
GATGAAGGACCTGGAAGAGCGTTCGATCCGGCGGAACGAGTTCCACGGGGAGTGGAATTACACGCTGCTGCCTGCGCCCCGGACGACACACCCGACACAACCGAAGTAATTTATCGGCGCATCCTAAGTTCAGCCGACGCGGCTGGTTGACCATTGGCCGCACCGGCTGACTTGACCGGGCACTCGTTTCTCACCGGCTACGGTCGCGGACGTAATAGGCCGCGGGTGTGCCGTCGAAGCGGTCCATCCTGCAGCAGCAACGGCGGAAAGCGCCGTCCCGAGCCGCACGGACATGGGTCGTTGCGGCCGAGTTTCTCGATGAGTTCGGTGTCGGTGCCCACGATGCGATTGCCGCGCTTGACGCTGGATTCACTAGAGGGAACCCCCGGCGGCGCTTGCTGGTCGGCACAAAGGGACGCCTCGGCGTCGCGTTCGCGGTACATGGCCTTCCTCCTTGTCAGCGGGCAGGCGAGAGGATCGTAGTTGGCAGATCCGATGTGTGTCGCCAGGTATCTCGGCTGCAGGGTTGCCCCGCGTGCTGGCAATGCGCCGTCCGCGGCATGTGCGGACTTCGACTCGCTTCCGCGCGGATCACTTCTCTGACCCGAATCCATGAATAGATTGCCGGCACGCGGCAGCTGGTTCCTGCGATACTGGCTTCTTACTGGGATAATTGAGCACGGAAACGCTGGTTGTGCTCAGTAAGGGAGTAACCGGGATGGTGAAGGCACCAGAAGCTCGGGCCAGGACGCGGGGCAGGATTCAGATCAGGGCCGATGACCCGTCGCTGACGGGCAACGGCGGGATGCTCGCGGTGACCGAGCTGTGCGAAAGGCTCGGCCTGATCAGCGAGCTGGACGCCGGGATCGGTCAGGTCAAGCAGCGCGACCGCGGGTTCACCGGCGGGCAGGTGCTGACCGGGATGGCCGCCGCGCAGCTGGCCGGGGAGGACTTCCTCACCGGGCTGGACCGGGTCCGCGCTGATGCGGCCGGGCAGCAGCTGGTCCCGGTGCCGGGGCTTTCTGCCTCGACCGCGACCGGGATCGCGCGCCGGTTCACTGACAGGCACTGGCGCGGCGCGGAGAAAGGCCTGGCTAAGACCACGGCGCGGATGCTGGAGCTGCTTCCTGCGGAGCGGGCGGCGGAGCTTTCGGGCGGGCCGGTGACCATCGACATCGACGCCACCGACGTGGAGGTGTACGGCAGCAAGAAGCGCGGGGTGGCGTACAACTACGCCGGGCAGCGGGCGGGCCGGCCGGACGTGGCGGTGTGGGCGGAGACCGAGATCCCGCTGGCCGCGGACTTGCTGTCGGGCAAAGACGACCCCCGCTCGCCGGTGGTGGCCTTGCTGGGGCGGGCGCTGGCCGCCTTGCCGCAGCAGGTGCGGGACAGTGCGGCCGGGGCCGGGCAGAAGATCAGGCTCCGCGCCGATGCGGGGTATTTCGCCGGGGAGCTGGCCCGCGCCGCCGCGGCGGAGGGCCTGGAGTTCGCGATCGGCGCCAAGCGGATCACCAGCATGTGGCGGGCGCTGGCCGGGATCGAAGACGACGCCTGGCGGGACGCCATTGACATGCAGAACGCGCAGGTGGCGGTCTCGCCGTGCAAGCCGGGCGAGTGGCCGGAGGGAACGGTGCTGCTGATCCGGCGGGTCAAGCTGGACCCTGACCAGGTGTCCGCCGACCCCCGCTCCCGGCGGCGCCGCACCCTGCACCCCGGCCAGCGGGCGCTGCCGTTCCCCGAGCTGGAGCACGAGCCGGCCATCTACGCCTACAGCTTCATCTGCACCAACATCGACGTGTCCACCCCGGCCAGGGCGGTGGCGTGCGAGTACTGGTACCGGCACCGCACCACGGTGGAGAACGTGTTCCGCGACTCCAGGCACGGCGCCGCGCTGCGGCACCTGCCGTCGGGCTATACCGAGGTCAACACGGCGTGGATGTGGGCGTCGCTGATCGCCGCCGCGATCGCCGCCTGGTGCCACCAGCTCACCGGCGTCATCACCGGCGGGAAGCTGGTCGCCGGCCACGGGACAAGGGGCGGCAAGGCGATGATCGCCACCTTGCGCCGGGTGCTGATCGCGGTCCCCGCCCGGCTGGTATCCCACGGCGGGCAGCTGATCACGCGGCTGGCCCCCGGCCCGTGGCTGCTTCCGGTAATCCTGGCCGCGATCCGGGCCCTGCCCGCCGGGGCCGGGTAGCCTCCCGGCACACCCAGGCAGTACCCGCGCCCGCGACGCCGTCACCGGCACCCCGTCCCCCGGCCCCGGACCAGCAGAAAGACCCCGCACCCGCGAGACCCGGCGCGACCACCGGGCCGTTGTCATGCCCGCACGCCAGGCCGGACAGCTTCAAGATCGTCTGCCCGATTGTGGATAACGGCTGACGCTTTACTCGTTGATTCGGGGAAAGCGCCGGGATAAACCGGCATGGAGGAGGAGATGGAAGAGCTCTACGTCGAAGGGGTAGCGACCCACGGCGGCCCTGAGTCATGCGTCGACGTCCCGCGAGGGCGTGGCGAAGCGTTGACAGGGGCACGTGCAGGCCGGGCTATCGAGCCGCGAAATCAGCGTTCCGGGGTGCCGACGCTGTCCCGATTGTGGAAGGCAACATCGCCAGTTGCGCTATCGCGAGCGGCTGGCGGACCCCGCGCGGTCATAGAACCAGGGCATGTACGGAACCTCCATGCGCGAGAACCGGGAGAGCCCGTGCCCGCCCGTCTGGCTGATCACCGGGCGGGCCGTCCAGGGAACGCCGAGGCGGTAATCCTGGGATGAACGGGCACGGGCAGTCGGATCGCTTCGTAGTACCTGCGAACCCGCCGAACAAGGCCGCGGCTGCGGGGGCGGGGGAGGAAAGGGAGCGAGCCAAGGGGAACGCGGCCAGCGAAACACGCCCCGGACGCAGTGCCGGGCCAGGTGTGTCAAGTGGGCTGGACCGTGTGCGCGAAGTCGCGCGAAGGGATAAGGAGGCGCGGTTCACCGCGCTGCTGCACCACGTGACGGTGCACCGGCTGGGCCTGGCGTTCGACGATCTGAAGAAGGACGCGGCGCCGGGCGTGGACGGGGTGACGTGGCGGGAGTACGAGCAGGACCTGGGGGCTAATCTCCGGGATCTGCACGAGCGGGTGCAGTCGGGGCGCTACCGGGCCAGGCCGTCGCGGCGGGTGTACATCCCGAAGGCGGACGGGCGGTTGCGGCCGCTCGGCATCGCCGCGCTGGAGGACAAGATTGTCCAGCGGGCCGTCGTCGAGGTGCTGAACGCCGTTTATGAGGCGGACTTCCGGGGCTTCTCCTACGGTTTCCGGCCGGGGCGCAAGCCCCATGACGCGCTGGACGCGCTGGCGGCCGGGATCTACCGCAAGCGGGTGAACTGGGTGCTGGACGCGGATATCCGCGACTTTTTGGATGCATCGTCACACTGCTCCTTTGCTAATGGCGCCTGTTAGAACAGGGCTTGCTGGGGGGCGGGCAGTTCGATACGCAGGCCTTTTCTGCGTCCGGTGCTGGTCAGGACGGCACGGAGCTGGCCGCGGTTGACCTTTTGCAATACGGCCTGGCGGGAGATGCCGAGGGCCTGGGTGGCGTAGCCGAGCGGGACCCAGCCTGCCGGGGCGCTGGGGGTGAGCATGCCGCGCAGTTCGCCGGTGACGCGGATGCGCCAGGGCGCGCCGGGGGTGTCTTGCTCGCCGGCGACGAAGCCGTCGTCGAGCCAGCGCAGCAGCGTGGACGGCGCGATGCCGAGCTGGCGGGCGGCGGCGGTCACGTTGAGGAGTGCTCCTTCGGCCGGCTCGGCGTTGCCGGGCTGGTAGCGGGGGATGTGCCAGTGGTGGCGCAGCGACTGGACTCTACTGGCGGTGAACGACAGTCCGCGGGCGGTGAGGCGGTGCTGCCGGCTGAGGATCCCGGCGATCTTGGCGTCGGGGTAGTGCAGGGCGAGCCGGCGGACCAGCTCGACGGTGTCCTCGCTGGTGCGCAGCACCTGCCGGGTCCGGGGCCTGACCGGGACGGTCAGCTCGGTGAGCGCGCCGCCTTTCCACCGCACGACCAGGTCGGCGTGCCCGTTGTCGTCGTCGCGGTGAACGGTGATGGCGATGTCCTCGATCAGGGTGCGCAGTAGCTGCTTGCGGTCTTTGTCAGTGGTCGACGCCGCGTCCCAGACCGCGCCCAGGTCATCGCCCAGGGCCAGGACGGCCGCGCGTTCGGCGTCCGACAGTGTCTTTGGCCGGGCTTGCTGGCGGCGGGTCAGCTCGGTTTCGGCGGCGGCCAGGCCGGTCAGGGCTTTCTCCCACGCGGTTTCCAGGCCGCGGGCGACCAGCCGGTTGTCGGGGTCGACGGCGGCGTAGCGGCGCTCGGCGCGGGCAGCGTTGTAGCGTGCCTGCTCGACCTGCCGGCGGTATTGCTCCAGCGCCGCGTCGTGGCCGTGCTCGAGCTGCTCGGCCGCGGCCAGGCAGGCCTGCAGCGCCGCGGGCTGCAGGGCGGCCAGGAACGCGGCGGTGACCGCGGCGTCGACGCCGGCGCCGCCGACCCGCAGGTGGCTGGTGCCGCGGCCCTGGACGATCTCGCCGGTGCCGTTGCAGTAGTAGCCGGGGGTGGCCTTGCGGCTGCCCTGGTAGAAGACGGCGAGCTTGCGGCCGCAAGTGCCGCAGATCGCCAGGCCCTGCAGCAGCGCGCAGCCCTCGCGGATCGGCCCGGTGCCGGGCTGGTGCGCCACCGGCCGGATATTCTGCCCGATCCGGTCCTGGTTGGCCTGGTAGGTGTCCCAGCTGATGTAGCCGGCGTGGTGGTCTTTGATCAGCACCTGCCAATCGTCTTGCGCCACCAGCTTCCGGCGCACGCGCAGCGCGCCGTCGGTGACGTGCTTTTCCTGCCGGGACCGGCCGTAGGTATAGGCGCCGGCGTAGCCGGGGTGGGTGAGCACGTTGTGCACGGCGTGGTAGGTCGGCTCGACCCAGGTGATTTCCTGCCGCTCGGCTTGCGCGGCGGTCAGGTGCCCGTGCTGCTGCAGCGGCATCTTCAGGCCCTGCTCGCGCAGGCGCAGCCAGGTGCCGCGGACCGACCCGCACGCGGCGAACTGGCTGAAGATCACGCTGATAACGCCGCGGACGGCCTCGTCGGGGTGGCGGAGGATCTCCCCGTCGTCCTCGCCCCATACCAGCCCGGCGGGCAGCCCGCGGCGCAGCTCGCCGCGGGCTGCCTTGTTCCGGATCCCGCCGTCGAGCCGCGAGCGCAGGATGTGCAGCTCGGCCTCGGACATAGTCCCCTTCATGCCGAGCAGCAGCCGGTCGTTGAACATGGCCGGATGGTAGATGCCGTCAGCGTCGCCGATCAGCGTGTCGGTCATCCCGGCCAGGTCCAGCAGCCGGTACCAGTCGCTGTTGTTACGCGCCAGCCTCGAGCATTCCAGCGACAGCACGATCCCGACCTGCCCGAGCCCGACCCGGGCGGCCAGGGCGGCGAACCCCGACCGCCCGGCTGCCGACGCGCCGGAGACGCCCAGGTCGTCATCGATGACTGTCACCGCGCTTTCCGCCCAGCCCAGCGCCCGCGCCCGCTTGACCAGGTCGTACTGGCGCGCTGTCGACTCGGTGTTCCGCTCGACCTGCGTCATGGTGGACTGGCGCACGTAGATCACCGCCGTCCGGCGAAGCTGGGAGGCAGTGACTTTCAGCTCGCCCATCATGACTGTCCTCCCGCCTGCCGGCCCGGCGCTGGTGACAGCGCGCCGGCCAGGTCAGCGACCGCCACCGGCTCGTCGCAGTGCGGGCAGGCACCGCCAGGCCCGATGCGCCGGCAGAAGGTGCCGCACTCCTCGCACCGCTGCTGGCCGAGGTAGCGTTCGCCGCAGCCGGGGCATTCATAGACCGTGGCGTCCCTGCCAGGCCGCTCAGGACCGAAGTCGGCAGGCGTGCGGGGCTGCCGGCGGCGCCAGGCTGCCTGCCGGCACGCATCGGAGCACCAGCGCCGCCGGCCGGTGCGGGTGAACAGCTGGCCGCAGGCGGGGCAGGGAACGGCCGTATCGTTACGGCTATCGTTACGCGACGGCATTACTGCCCCCCGTCCGCAGGGCGGCTGGCTGGCTGGCGGGCGTCAGTGCCGCGCGCGCGATCAGGCCGGCCAGCAGCGCGACCGCCTGGCTGGTGTCGGGGGCGGGAAGCCGGGTTATCGTCACTGCTGGCGCCGGATCCTGGTCCGGCAGCAGACTGAGCTGGACAGGCTGCACGAGAGTCCTCCCTGGCAGGTGGTTTTCGTGCAGCCTGCTCCTGTCCGCTGGCCCGGGCGTCGCGCAACGCCGTCACCAGCGCGTGAGCAGCCAGCAGGTCGCGCGTATGCCCCAGCGTCGCCGCGGCCGGAGTGCCGCTGTCATCGGCGCCGGCCGTGCTGGTCCACGCCGCCGGGATCAGCCGCTTGCTGCCATCAGCCAGCTCCAGCAGCAGTTCCAGCACGCCGTGCCGGCGCATCCAGCCCAGGAGGCGCAGCTCCTGGCCCTGCAGCGGATGCCCGGGCCTGGTCACCACTGCCGACGGCGGCAGCTGCGGCGCCTTCACGGCCGCGACTCCGTGACCACCCTGACCCGGTAGCCGGCCGCGTGGCACACCGCCACGGCGACCCGGGCGGCATTCACCGCGTCCAGGCTCAGCGCCGCCTCGCGCAGGTCGACCGGGATGCCCTCGGCGATGCTCGCCGCGACCAGCAGCACCTGCCGTTCGCCGGCCGAGCACGCCAGGCTGCCCTGCACCGCGTCAGCAGCGGACGCGAAATCGACCACCGCAACCTGGCGGCCCCGGAACGGCTCCCACTGCCACACACGATGGCTGATCAGCAGCTCAGCGGCGGCCTCGGTAGGCAGCCAGCCATTCGCCCACGCCCGGACCGCCTCAGCGAGGTCATCGATGCACGTAGTAAGGCGGGTAGTCGTTCGGCAGCCTGGATCGGGGCTGGCTGGAAAGGTTCCTCCGGCACAGGATCGCAGATGAGCGGGTCCTGCGGCTGATCGGCAAGTGGCTGGCCGCGGGGGTCATCGAGGACGGGACGTGGACGCAGAGCCAGAAGGGCGCACCGCAGGGGGCTTCGGCCACGCCCCCAACGCAATGGATAACTCGGCGCACTGTCACCCTCCGTGTCGGTGTCGTCGTCGTGGTGTCGGGTAGCGGAGCTGTTTCCGCGGGCGGGGATGCGGTGCCGGATGGTGATCTTCTCG